>DASXZS010000256.1:0-5963 GCA_036501785.1 Acidimicrobiales bacterium
GCGGCTGCCGCGGCCCGCCGGCCCGCGGCAGCCGTGGGCCCGTAGCGCAGGCCAGGAAGCACCCACCGCCAGGCCTCCCTGACCGCCACCTGCAGCACCCGGTATTCGGCCTCCTCGTCCAGCCGCCACGGAATCCCGAACTGCTTGCGGACCCCGGCCGGCAGCCCGCCGATCGCGGTGAGGCGCAACACGGGACTGACGACCAGCAGCTGCAGGGGCTTCGTCCAGGTAGGCAGGAACGGAAGCTCATAGCGGCGGGCGTGCAAGGCGATGTCGATGGCTCGTTCGGCTGCCGGCGTCATCTCCAGTACCTCCCGGCACTGGCGCTGCCACTCCACCCGGAAGGCCGCGTAGTCGGCAGGAACGGGCCGCATGCTGACCCCGTAGCGCCGGTACCACTCCACCCCGTCGAGGTAGAGGGACTGGCGTTCGCCGTCGTTGAAGCGATGGTGATCGAAGCGGTCAACGACCTGCTCCACCGCGTGCTGGAACGTGGCATGGGCCCACCAGAAGGTGGCCGGCGCCAGAGCCCGGTAGGGCCTTCCCAGGTGGTCGGTACCCCTGATGGGGCGGTGGTAGTCCCGCACCCGGTGGCCGAGGGCCTCGGGATCGGGGTCGTAGACCACGCCCAGGATCTGCGGGGTGGACCGCAGGATGCGGTCCCACGGGTCGTCGAAGAAGGCGGAGTGCTCGACCACGCCGGCGCTGATCGCCGGGTGGAGCAGCTGCAGGATGCCGGCCGCCAATCCCGTCAGGGCCAGGCGGTGGTCGCCGGCGTAGCGCCACAGCAGGGATTCCGGCCCGAGCGGTCGCGGTCTCGGTCGCGGGCGCGATCGCGGCGCCCGCCCGTCGTACTTCGCCGGCGGCCAGGGCTGAGACATAGAGACGACATTAGTCTCACTGGTGGCTTCTGGCTGGCGGCTTCTGGCCGCGACCGCCTCATTCTGTGACGGGTTCGCGCACCTCTGACCACTTATGTGTGCATGGCACGCATAAGTGGTCACAAGTCGACGAATCCGTCAGAGAACGAACGGCGGCGTCAGAGTATGAGCCGTCCACTCCGCCCCGCGTCACTGCCCCGCCGGCCGGTCCTGCCTGCGCAGCCACTCTTCGGCTTCGTCGCCGATCCAGTTGGGTTCGGGTGGTAGCAACCGGTCGGCGACGCGGGGATGCCGCAGGCAATACCGCTCCCACACCCCGTGGAGCCCGAGAATCCCGGCCCACACCGTCAGGCCGGCGACCGCATGCACGATGGGCACTCGCCCAGGCTACGCGCCCATCCGGTCCCACTTTCACCAGCGGGCCGGCCCGGCGGACTGGCCTGGCCCTGGCCTGGCCCTGGCCTGGCCCTGGCTGGCGGGGGAGGACTCGAACCTCCAACATCCGGATCCAAAGTCCGGTGTTCTGCCAATTGAACTACCCGCCACCGCGGGTGTAGAGCGTCGCACAAAAAGTGTGCGCGCTCACAGCCCACTGGGGTTGGTAGAACTGGGGTATGCCGAGGCAGGCGACCCCCCCATCGTCGGTGGCCCTCTCCGCGGTCGTGCTGGCGGCCGGAGAGGGAACGCGGATGCGCTCCGAACGCCCCAAGCCGCTGCACCGCCTGTGCGGCCGGCCCATGGTCTTGCACGTCCTGTACGCCCTCGCCGAGTTGGATCTCGAACGGGCGGTGGTGGTCGTTGGCCACGGCGGGGCCTGGGTCACCAAGGCGGTCGCCGAGCAACCTCCGCCGGGTTTGCATCTCGACTTCGTGGAGCAGCGGGTGCAACGCGGCACCGGTGATGCCGTCCTGGTGGCCCTGACCGCCTTCCCCGACGATGTCGACGACGGGGACATCGTGATCCTCCCGGGCGACACCCCGCTGCTGCGGCCGCCGACCCTGGCCACGCTGGTCCGGGCCCACCGGCGGTCCGACGCCGCCGCCACCATCCTGACCGCCCGGTTGGCCAACCCGGGCGGGTACGGGCGGGTGGTGCGCGACAAGGGGGGGCGGGCGGCCCGCATCGTCGAGCAGGCCGAAGCCACCGAGGACGAGTTGGCGGTGGACGAGGTCAACACCTCGATCTATGTGTTCCGCCGTTCGGTGCTGGCGCCGGCCCTGCGGCGCCTGACCCCGGACAACACCCAGGGGGAGTACTACCTCACCGACACCATTGCCGTCCTGCACGACGCCGGCTACCCGGTCGAGACCCTGGTCGTCGACGATCCCATGGAGGCGGCGGGGGTCAACGACCGCCATCAGCTGGCCGTGGCCGAAGCGGAGTTGCGGGACCGGATCAACGAGCGGTGGATGCGGCGGGGGGTGACGATGGTCGACCCCGAGCAGACCTACATCGACACCACCGTGGAGTTGAGCGCCGACGTTGTCCTGTATCCGGGCACCCATCTGCAGGGCAGCACGGTGGTCGAAGGCGGGGCCGAGCTGGGCCCCACCACTCAGTTGTCCGATTGCACCGTGGGCGCCCACGCCGTGGTCACCGCCACTATCGGGCGCAACGCCGCCATCGGCGCCGACGCCCAGGTCGGTCCTTGGGCCTATCTGCCACCCGGGACCAAGATCGCCGCCGGGTCGGTCACCGGTCCGTGCTTCACTGGGGGGGTCGATGCCGGGCAGGATTGACCCCCCCGAGAGGACTGGACGCATGGAATTGGTCCCCACCCGCAAGCTGCATCTGCTGTCGGGACGTACCCATCCGGCGCTGGCGGCCGAGATCGCCGCCAACCTGGGTGTCGAGGTCGGCGATGCCAACCTGGTCGACTTCGCCGACGGCGAGGTGCGGACCCGGTTCTCGGAGTCGGTGCGCGGCGCGGACGTGTTCATCATCCAGTCGCACGGGCGGACCGCGGGCCGGTCCGTCAACGACTCGCTCGTCGAGCAGTGGATCATGATCGACGCCGCCAAGCGGGCGTCGGCGAAGCGGATCACCGCGGTCTGCCCGTACTACGGGTACTCCCGCCAGGACCGCAAATCCAAGGGCCGGGAGCCCATCACCGCCCGCATGGTCTCCGACTTTTTCGCCACCGCCGGCGCCGATCGCATCATCTCCGTGGAGCTGCACTCCGGGCAGATCCAGGGCTTCTTCGACGGGCCCGTCGACCACCTCACCGCGGTCCCGCTCCTGACCGACTACCTGCGCGAGCACGCCCCGTCGGGGGACTTCGTGATGGTGGCCCCCGACACCGGTCGGACGAAGGTGGCTGAGCAGGCGGCCCGGCACGCCGGCGAGCGGGTCGACGTGGCTGCGGTGTACAAGCGCCGGCCCAAGGACGCGCTCAACCAGGTCGAGACGCTCGGGGTGATGGGTGACGTCGACGGTCGCATGTGCGTGCTGATCGACGACATGATCGACACCGCCGGCACCATCTGCGCGGCCGCGGACATCCTGCTGGACAAGGGCGCCACCGAGGTGTGGGCCATGGCCACCCACGCCGTGCTGTCCGATCCCGCCACCGACCGGCTCAAGAATTCCGCCATCGCCCGGGTAGTAGTCACCGACACCTTGCCGCTGCCGCCCGAAAAGCAGATCGACAAGATCGAGGTGGTCTCGGTGGCGCAGATCTTCGGTGACGCCATCGCGGCCGTGTTCGGCGATGGATCGGTATCGCAGATCTTCGGCGGTGAAAACCAGACCTGAGCCTCCGCTAGACTCCCGGGGTCCCCTCGCCGGTAGAAGTCGGCAGAAATCTGTGGCAGGAGCGCGTTTCGATGGCTGAGATCACCCTGGTTGCTGAACCCGGTCGCACCCCCGGATCGGCCGCGTCGCGCCGTCTGCGCGCGACGGGGCGCGTTCCGGCGGTGGTGTACGGCCACGGCGCCGAGGGCACCTCGGTCTCGGTCGACGGCCGCGACCTGCGCCACGCCCTGTCCGGCGCCTCGGGCCTCAACGCCCTGCTGTCATTGCAGGTGGGCGGCGAGACCCATCTGGCGATGGCGCGCTCGCTGCAGCGCCATCCGGTGCGTCACACCGTGGTCCACGTCGACTTCCAGATCGTGCGCCGCGACGAGGTGATCGCCGCGGACGTGCCGATCGTGCTGGTAGGTGAGGCCAAGGCCGTAGAGCAGGAAAACGGGCTCGTCGAGCAACTGATCACCGCCCTCACCGTCAACGCCACCCCGGGCCTGATCCCGCCGCACCTGGAGGTTGACATCTCCGGCTTGACGATCGGTGACGGCGTGCGGGTCAGCGACCTGCCTCTGCCGGCCGGAGTGACCACCGATGTCAACCCCGAGGAACTGGTGGTGCTGGCCTCGGCGACCCGGGCCGCCATCGAGGAAGAGGAGGCGGCCGAGGGCGAAGAGGTCGCCGAGGGCGAGGCCGCCGGGCGCGAGGCTGCCGGCGGCGACCAGGTCGCGTCGGGCTCCGAGGAGGGCTAACTGCTCGGCCGGTCCCGGTCGGGTACGCCTGCCGACCTGCTGGCGGTCGGGCTCGGGAATCCGGGCGCCGAGTTCGCCCACACCCGGCACAACGCCGGCGCCGACACCGTGGCCCTCTTGGCGACCCGCCACGGCGAACGACTCAAACGGTCCAAAGAGCACGCCCTGGTCGCCGAGGCCCGCGTCGGCCCCTGCCGCCTGGCCCTGGCCTTCCCGCAGACGTACATGAATGACTCGGGCCGGGCCGTCTCCCCCCTCGTCCGTCGCTTCGGCATCACCGACCTGACCCGCCTCGTAATCGTCCACGACGAGCTGGACCTGCCGCTCGGCACCATCCGGGTCAAGTCCGGCGGGGGACTCGCCGGCCACAACGGACTGCGCTCCATCAAGGCCCACCTCCACTCCGACGCTTTCACCCGGCTGCGCATCGGGATCGGCAAACCCCCGGGCGGCAAGGAGCAAGGGGCCGATCACGTGCTCAAGAGTCCCTCCCGGCGAGACCGCACTGAGCTCGACGTCAGCATCGAGCTGGCGGCGGACGCGGTGGAATGCATCCTGGTCGAGGGCCTGGCAACGGCCCAAAACCGGTTCAATGGCTGAAGTGCCCCCTACCGCCACCCTGGCGCCCCTACTGCCGCTGCTGCGCAGCGACGACACCTTCACTGGCCTGCGCGGTTTGCGCAGCGGGATCATTGCCGTCCCCGAGCCGGCGCGGGCCTTCGCCGTCGCCGGGGTGGCCCAGGCCTCCGGCCGGCGGCCCATCCTGGTGGCAGTGCCGACCAACGCCGAGGCCGAGCGCCTGGCCCACGACCTGGCGGCCTTTCTCGGCCCCGAGCAGGTGGACGTCTGCCCGGCGTGGGAAACGCTGCCGTTCGAGCGGGTCAGTCCCAGCGTGGAGACCATGGGGCGCCGGCTGCGGGCCATGTGGCGGTTGCGCAGCGGGAGCGCCCATCCCGAGCGTCTCCCCAAGGTGCTGGTGGCCCCGGTGCGGTCGCTGTTGCAACGCCTCGGGCCCCACGTGGAGGACGTCGAACCGGTGGTCATCCGCAAGGGCGAGGAGATCGACGCCGAGGCCCTGGTGGCCCGTCTCGTCGGCATGGGTTACCGCCGGGAATACCAGGTGGAGCATCGCGGCGAGCTGGCCGTGCGGGGCTCGATCGTCGACGTGTTCGGCTCCACCGCCGATGCCCCCGTCCGCATCGACCTTTGGGGTGACGAGGTCGACCGCCTGAGCGAGTTTTCGGTCGGAGACCAACGTTCGACGGAGGACTTTACCGAGGTGGAGCTGTTCGGGTGCCGGGAGGTGCTCCCGACCGAGGAGGTCCGCCGGCGGGCAACCCGCCTCGTCGGCGAGGCCCCGTGGGGTCGCCAGCAGTGGGAGCGCCTGGGGGAAGGCCTGGTCTTCGACGGGATGGAATCCTGGCTGCCCTGGCTCACCGCCGAGGAGCACCTCTTGGTGGACCTGCTCCCGGCGAATGCCCTGGTGTTGCTGGTAGAGCCGCGGCGCATGCGCGACCGGGCGGCGGAACTGCTCGACGAGGAAGCGGCGCTGGCCGGCACCCTGGCGCAGACCTGGGGCGCGGCCGAC
>DASXZS010000257.1:0-9587 GCA_036501785.1 Acidimicrobiales bacterium
ATCGGGATACGGGCGGTGCGGCTGACGTAGGGTCGAGCCGCGGCACTGAGCCCCGGCCCCTCGGCACCGACGACGATGGCGACCCGCCGGCCAGCCCGCACCGAGTCGATGGTGGCCGGCGCCGCCGGCTCCAGGGCGACAACCTCGAACCCGGCCTCGGCCACCCCGGCCAGCGCGGTCGGCCAGGGCGCGAGGCGGGCGAACGGCACCCGCAACACGTGGCCGACCGACACCCGCACCGAACGACGGTACAAGGGGTCGCAGCAGGAGGGGTCGAGCAGTACCGCCCCGGCACCGAAGGCGGCGGCGTTGCGGAACAGGGCGCCCAGGTTCTCGTGGTCGTTGAGGCCTTCGGCCACCACGACCAGGCGACCACCCGCCAACCGAACATCGGACAACACCGACACCGGGTCGGGCTCGGGCCGGCGGCGCCCGATCGCCAGCACGCCTCGGTGCACCGGGAAGCCGGCGATACGGTCGAAGACCTGCGGGTGGGCCACGTAGACCGGGGCGCCTCGGCGGCGGGCGCCCGCCACGATGTCCACCAGCACGGCGGCTCGCTCCGGGCGCAGCAGCAGCGAAACGACCGGCCACGGCGACTCGAGCAGTACCCGCACGGACCGGGCTCCCTCGACCACGAACACCTGGGCCTGTCGCCGCAGGTCGGCGTCGCGGAGGCCGCAGTACCACCTGACCCGCGGGTCGTCCGGGTCGGTGACGTGGATCAGCGCGCCCGTGGTTACGGGAGGTGGGCTTCGATCGCCTCGATGACCTCAGGCGACCCCGGAGCCACCGTGGGGCGGAACCTGGCGACGATCTGGCCGCCCGGCGCCACCAGGAATTTTTCAAAATTCCACTGGATGTCGCCAGCTTCGCCTGCGGTGTCCGGGGTTTCCGTCAGCTGCTGGAAGAGGGGATGGCGGCGGGCGCCGTTGACATCGACCTTCTCAGTCATGGGAAACGACACCCCGTAGGTCGTCGAGCAGAACGTCTCGATCTCCTCGGCGGTGCCGGGCTCCTGGCCTCCGAACTGGTTGCACGGCACGCCCAGGACGGTAAAACCCTTGTCCCCGTAGCGCTTCTGCAGCTCCTCCAAACCCTCGTACTGCGGGGTCAGGCCGCACTTCGATGCCACGTTGACCACCAGCACCTCGCGGGGCTGCAACTCGGTGAGATCGAGTGGAGAGCCGTCGAGGCCAGCGATGTTGACGTCGTAGATGGACATGCCGTTACCCTACGACGCCGCGGGCGGAAAGGGGGTGGCGTCGCCTTCCACCCGGGCCTTGAGCTCCCGCAAGGCGGTCCCCATGATGCGGCTTTCTGCCCGGCGCTTGACGAACCCGGGCAGGGGCACCTTGAGGTCGACGACCAACCGGTAGGTGATCTCCGTGGCGCCGTCCCCCGAGGGGGTCAGCTCGTAGGCGCCGTCGAGACGCCGGGTCAGGTCGCCGGCGACCTGGATCCACGACAGGGCCGTGGGCGCGGCGTGGTAGTCGTATTGCAGGGTGTACGACGTGCTGCGCCCGAAGGCGGCAGCCCGGAACGTCACCCGGGCGGCGCGGTCCTGCTCGTCGCGATCGTCGATCGTCACCGCCTTGATGTCGGCAGCCCACTCGGGATAGGACTCGAACTCCGTCAGGACCGCGAAGCAGTGCTCCGGCGCCCCGGCGATGATCATCCGTTCGGTGACCTGCTCCTCCACGTCCACCTCCTACGGGGATGTCTGGCTACGGGTGATGTCTGGCTACGGGGATATCCGGCTACGGGGATGTTCGGCCAGGACCGTAGTCGGCATGGCCTGACCAACGGGAACCCGTCAGGGTCGAGCCGGAGCGGCGATCCGTCCGATGGCCTGCTCCAGGCGGACGGCAAGAACGTCGTAGGCGAAGTCGCGCTCGGCGCGCTGGCGGGCGGCCTGGCCTTGGCGGCTGGCGAGGGCGGGGTCGGACACCAGGCGCTCGATGGCCCCGGCCACCGCGGCCACATCCGACGGGTCCCGCATCACGAAACCGGTCTCGCCATCGATCACCGCTTCGGCCGAGCCTCCGCTGTCCCCCGCCACCGACGGCACCCCCGCGGCGGCCGCCTCCAGGAAGACGATCCCGAACCCCTCCTGCTCGAGGCCGCCCCAACGGGACCGGCAGCACAGGGCGAACACGTCGGCGCAGGCGTACAGGCCGGGCAGGTCCGGGCCCGGGACCCGCCCCAGGAGTCGCACCGGGGCACCGGTTTTGCGAATGAGATGCTCGAGACGGGGCCGGTCCCGACCCTGGCCGGCGATGGCCACGGTCAGTTGTGGATGCCGCCCGGACGTGGCCAGCCGGGCGGCGGCCGCGATCAGGGTGTCCATCCCCTTACGGGGAACCAATCTGCTCACGCTGAGCACCAGGGGCCCGGCCGGGGGCAGGCCGAGGCGGGCCCGAGTGCTGGCCCGCTCGATCGGGACCAGCGGGGTGAAGCGGACCGTGTCCACCCCGGGCGGCACCTGCACCACTTCGGGCAGGGCGTCTGTGACCCGGCGGGCTTCCGCGGCCGGGTAGCGGCCCGCGGCGATCAGGATGGAGGCCCCTTTGAGGACCCGGGCCAGTACCGCCCGGGTGCCGGGCAGGCGGCCGGGCGCGGTCACCTCCGAGCCGTGCAGCACCGCCGCATACGGCAGACCCAGACCCGGCCCGATCAGACCCAACGGGACGGCCGGGTCGAGGACGACCGCTTCGGCCCCCACCTCGGAGGCCAGTCGCCGCACCCGCCGGGCCAGCACCGGGTTTGGCAGCAGCACTGGCTCCCGGGTTCGCAGGATCCGGAAAGCTTGGTCTCGGTCGAATCGGTCGGCGTCGGCGTGGGGGCTGGTGAGCACCGTCACGTCCTCGGGGGGCAACCGGCGCCACAGCTCCCACAGGTACGACTGGATGCCGCCGATCTTGGGTGGGAAGTCGTTGGTGACCAGGAGGTGCCGGGTCACGAGGATCGGGCGCCCCGGGCCGCGCCCAACTCGCCCGCCACCAGGGGGTCGGGATCGGCTTCGACCGTCTTGAGCAGGTCGTGGCGGCCGAGGCGGGCTGCGGCCCACACCGCGTGGGCGCGCACGATGGGATCGGCGTCGGTGAGGGCCCGCTGCAAAGTGGCGGCCACGTCGGGATCTACGGGGTCGCCGGTGTTGCCAAGGACGATCAGGGCGTTGCGGCGCACGTAGCGAGGCTCGCGCCCGGGGATATACCAGCGCCCCACGTCAGCCAGGATCTCCGCGTCGCTGGCGTTGAGCAGGGCCATCACGTCGACACCCGGCTGGGCGCCCGTCTCGGCGGGGGGTGGCGGGTGGTGGCGGGTGGCCAGCCGGTTGACCGGGCAGCTGGTCTGGCAGTCGTCGCACCCGTACAACCGGTCGCCGAGGGCGGCGCGATACTCCGCCGGGAAGACGCCCGGAGCCTGCAGCAGCCAGGCCAGGCAGCGCCGGGCGTCCAGCTCGCCCGGACCGACGAGCGCTCCCGTGGGGCAGGCGGCCAGACAGCGCTGGCAGGACCCGCAGCCGTCCGCGACCGGTGCCGGTGCGGCCGCGGCGTCCGCCAACGGGGCGTCGGTGATGACCGAACCCAGTACGAACCAGGAGCCGGCGTCGGGGAGGAGGACGTTGGTGTTCTTTCCGTACCAGCCCAAGCCGGCCCGGACCGCGGCGGCCCGGTCGACCAGGGCATTGTCGTCGGCGAGCACCCGGGCCTGCCAGCCGCCCCCGGCGAGGTGATCCGCCATCGCACCGAGGGCGGCCCGCAGCGGCCGGTAATGATCGATCCACGAGTACATGGCGACCCGGCCCGCCCTCGAGGGGACCCGAGCCGAGTCCGGGGGCTGGCGTTCGTAGCGGCGGGCCCCGACGACGATCGCGGCGGCGCCCGCCACCGTGGTCTGGGGATCGGTCGACCGCGGGGGGTTGCGGTAGGTGAACTGCATGCCCGCGGCCCAGCCGTTGGCCCGGCGCTCCTCGAGGATCCGTCTGGTGTCCTGGAAGGGGCTGGCGTCGCAGATACCGATCGCGTCCAGTCCGGCGGTCCGCCCGATGCGGCACACCTCGGCCGCCAGAGACCCGACCGCGGTCAAGTTAAATTCCTGTCCAGGGAGCCCCAGGATGGTCGCGGCCGGCCGGGGGGTTGATGAAGGTGCCGGGGTCTGTGGTGATGCGGGGCGTGGCGGCGCTGGTCCCGAGACGGTGGGTGCGGGCGGCCACGCCGCGCGTCTCCTGGGTGGAGGGCGAGGGAGCCCGTCCGTTGCCGCGGTTGCTGCGAGCCGCCGGCAACGGGCGTTCCCGCCGCTCCACACCGGTGCCCGCCCGCGCCACGTCCTCATTCGTAGGGGCCCGCTTCACCGCCGCCTTTTTGACGGGCGCAGCCCGCTTGAGGGGCACCTTTTCCGTCACCCGGGCTGCCGCCTTTTTGACCGGGGCCGCCTTTTTGACCGGCACCCGCTTGGCCGGCGCGGTGCGCTTCGCGGCCGGCTTCTTGGTCACACGCGGCGCGGCCTTGTGGGCCGGCGTCACCGGTGGGGGCCCGTACCGCGGTTTCGCCGGCGGCAGCTCACGAACCAGCGACGCATGGCGCCCGGGATCGACGAAGCCGAGCTCGGTAGCCAGGCGGTTGCGCGCCGTCAGGCCACCCGTCGAGGGCTCCATAACCCACTCGGCGTCGAGCTCCCGGCCGCGGGCTCGGCAGTGAAAGCGAACCAACCATTCGCCCGCCGCTTGCTGGTACGCAGACCAGGCCAGGTCGAACTCGTCGTCAGCCAAACGGATGCCACGGTCCACCAGATTGCGGCGCACCGACGCGCCCAAGCCCCGATCGGAGTCCCCACGGCGGGGCGTGCGCAAGGTGAGGCGGCTGGCCCGGTCAATGGCGGCGGCCTGCTCGGCGAGCACCGGTGCCGCGAACCGCTCCACCCACTCCACGTCGACCCCGGCCTCCGCGGCCACGGCCGCCACACTCCGTCCCGCCCGGAGGCGGGCTTGCATGGCGCGGGGGGTTAGGCCGCTCTCGACCCGGGGACGTGACCCCGGCTCGGCGACTTGCGGATGCGCGGTCGTCCCCGCCTGAGAACGACGCGCCGCCTCGATATGCTCCAGCAGGCCATTGTCCAGCGCCACCACGAAGCCACCCGATTTGGCGCCCCGCCGTGCCGCAAAGATGAGCCCAGTGTGATCCGAGGTGAACCCGACGAGATGGAGGAGTCGCACGTGCGCCCCCGGCGCGCTGAGCCCGACTCTCGGGCTCTTTGGCGCAAGCTACCAGTTTGTACCCATCCTCCTGCGTGATCGTCACCTGCACTTCATCCGCATACCTGCTGGTGTCGGAGCGGCGGGACGAGACCGGATTGGCCCAGGACCCGGAGGGCCCGAACCTCGGCGACGTCGATCACGACCGCATCGGCAGGATCGCGGTCGCAAATGAAGGTCACGACGCACTCCCCGCAAGCAGCCGTGTGCTGCATCCGGCAGTCGTCGCAGCTGATCAGCAGATTGGTCATGCCAGGATCATCTCAGGAGCCTGTGACGACATCGACCGCGGGCGGTCGCCGAGCTGCCGTCCGGTCGGGCTAGCCGGCCGCCGACCCCGGTGCCCGCCGCAGCACCGCCAGGAGTTGGGCGACCGATACCACGTTGGCACCCAGGCGGCCCACCGATTCGCGGACCTGGCGATCGTCGCTGGCCACCACCACGGCGACGGTCGGATCGAGGCCGGCGACCAAATCCACGATGACATCGTCGGCGTCGACGCCCTCAGGGGAGAACGTCACCCGCATCTTGCGCCGGGCGGCCGCTGGCGGTCCGATCCGCCCGCCGGCGTCGGTCCCATCGAACACGACATGCACTGACGGCCCGACCCGCATGGCGAGCTCCGCCAGGGCGTTCACGAGGTGGTGACGTTGCCGGGGCAGTTCGAGATGGGGCCAGGAGGAGATGGTGACGTTGTAACCGTCCACGATCAGCACCACGCCCGGTACCCGGACCAGGTGATCGGCGGCCTCGAAGGAGTCGTCGAACACCGCCGGCGGCAACGGCACCGGCCGCCGCAGAAGCGCGGGACTCGGACCGTCAGGACGGACCCAGCGTGATGGTGCGGCCTTCCGCCCCACCGCGACCGAGCTGGGCTCGGCGTCTGGGCCATCCACGACGGAGTCGCCGTCGACCGTTCCGGCCACGTCCGCCAAGGCCTCGCTGAGCAACCGCGCCGCCGCCGCAGCCCGGGAGAGGGCGTGGCCGGCATCAGCTCGCAGCTGGACGCCGTCGGCCTCGAGGCGGGCCGCTTCGGCTCCGGACTGGCGCACTTCGGCGCGGAGGCGTTCGATCTCGGTCCGGGCGGCATCGAGCTCTCTGTCCGTGCTGGCCGAGGCCGCGGCGGCCTCGCGGGCATCGGAGGTCAGGGACGCGACCCGGGATTCCAGGGCGAGGATGGTGGCTTGGAGCTGGTCGTGGCCGGCCTGGGCCGTGGCCAGGCGGTTCGAGAGGTGATGGTGGGTGGACTCGGCGCGGCGGCGGGCCTGTCGTTCGGTGGTGAGCTCGGCCACCAGATCCGAGTTGAGTTGGCGGAGTCCGGCCGCCTCGGCCTCGGCTCGAGCCGCGGCGGCTTCAGCGGCGTCAACCCGTCGGCGGGCCCGGCGCTCCTCTTTTTCCTCTTCTGCTTCGGAAGCCAGCTCGTCTTCGGCTTGGGCCAGCGCTTGCAGGTCGTCCTCCCAGTGCTCGGGTCGGGTCAGCCACAGCCAGGCCGCCCGCCCCAGCCCGGCCTCGTCGGCCGCCTCGGCCACCCGGGTCCGGAAGGCGTCGTCTTCGTCGACCACCTGGCGGACGGTGAGCAGAGCGCGGTCGGGGAGCTTGGCGAAGCGCATCAGGGGGCGCAGGCGGCCGGGCGGGGGGACGGCGGGCCGCGCCTGACCGCCGATCTTGGCCACCGCCCAGGCCAACTCCAGGGCGGGACGCAGCATGCCGATGGTCGGCGTCGGGGTCACCCGCGGATGGTACCGGGGCCCGCCGCCACGCCAAGGGGCGGGTACCGTTGGCGCCATGGTGCACGCCTTCGTCCTCATCGACGCCCTGCCGGCCCGGGTCGCCGACCTGGCGGTCGAACTGGCCGAAGTGGACGGGGTCGCGGAGGTGTACTCGGTCGCCGGCCACGCCGACGTCGTGGCGGTGGTGCGCGTCCGCCAGCACGAACAGCTCGCCGACGTCGTCACCCGGGGCATCTCGCAGCTCGCCGGCGTGACCGACACCCGCACCCTCATCGCCTTCCAGGCCTACAGCCGGCACGACCTCGAGGCCATCTGGGACCTGGGATCCGAGTAGCGCCGGCCGAGGCCACGCCAGCCCCGGCCCCATCCGCTCAGGGAGGTGGGCCCGCTTCGCGGCGCGACACCTCGACCAGGCGATCGAGGGCCGCGGCCGCGTGTCCCTGGTCGAGGGCCGCGGCGGCCGCGACCAGGCCCGCCTCCAGGTCGTCGGTGACGCCGGCGGCGACCAATCCGGCCGCGGCGTTGAGCAGCACGATGTCGCGGTGGGAACCGGCCTCGCCATCGAGTACTCGCCGGGCGAAGGTGGCATTGGTGGCCGCGTCGCCGCCGACGAGGTCCGCCAACCCGGCTGACGCCAGACCCAGCGCGGCCGGATCGACCGTCACCGTCGCCACCGGAACTGCGACGAAAGGCGGGGTTCCCATGGCCTCCGGCGCCCGCCACTCGTAGATAGTGGAGGGCCCAGTGGTGGACAGTTCGTCAAGGCCGTCCGAGCCGTGCACGACCAGGGCCCGCAGGGCCCCACCCGCCGCGAGGACGTGCACCATCTTGACGGCCATCGCCGGGTCGCCGACGCCGACCACCTGCCGGCGCACCCGGGCCGGGTTGGCCAGCGGACCGAGGAAGTTGAAGGCCGTCGGCACGCCCAACTCCCGGCGCACGGGGATGGCGTGGCGCATCGCCGGGTGATAGCGCGGGGCAAAGCAGAAGCCGATCCCCGCCTCCTCGATGCACCGGGCCACGCCCACCGGTCCGAGGTCGATCACCACCCCCAGCGCCTCGAGCACATCGGCCGAGCCGGCCTTCGACGACGCGGCCCGACCCCCGTGCTTGCACACCGGTACCCCCGCCCCGGCCACGACCAGGGCCGCGATGGTCGACACGTTGATGGTGCCGCTGCGGTCGCCGCCCGTCCCGCAGGTATCGACGAGACGGTCCGCCAGGTCCGCCGGCACCACGACCCGTTCGGACGCAGCCAGCATGGCGCCGACCAGGCCGCTCATCTCCTCGACCGTCTCGCCTTTGCAACGCAGTCCGAACACGAAGGCGGCGATCTGGGCCGGGGTGGCGTTGCCGCTCAGCATGTCGGCCAGGGCGGCCCCGGCCTCGGGCCCGCTCAGGTCTTCCTGGAGGGCCAGGCGGTGCAACACCGCCGGCCAGCCGCCGAGGTCCTCCAGGGTCAGGGCTGCGGTCGCGTCGAGGGCCGGCATGGAGACCTGCGGCGCCCCGGGTCGCGGCCGGCGCTCAGGCCGAACGACGTCGCCGGCGGATGATCCGGCGCCGCTCCCGCTCGGTCGCCCCGCCCCACACCCCATCGCTCTCCCGGTGGTTGAGCGCCCACTCCAGGCAGGCCGGCTGGACCGGGCACTGGGCGCAGATGGCCTTGGCGTCCTCGGCCTCTTCGTCGGACACCGGATAAAAGATGTCCGGATCGACACCGCGACAGGCTGCCCGCTGTCGCCACACCAGAGTTTTCGTGTCCTTTGCATCCATCTTGCTAATTCCCATCAGCAGGGACCAGGGAGCGGCTCAGGCCCGGCTCTTCGTAGTCTGGTCCAGGGGAATCTGACCTGTCTACCCCATATGGTCTTCCTGCAGGGCGCGCACCACCTCGGCCCCGGCCCCTTCACCGATGAGCAACTCCACCGACTGCTCGATGCCGACCGACCAGGGCACCGACTCCTCCATCTCAACCCTCGACGTCAACTCTACGCAGAGGGTTACCGGGAGGTGGCCGGCCGAGGATGGGCTAGGGCCCCCTGGTCGGTAGCGTGGGCTCGTGCCCGCGCCCGTCCCCTTTGAGCGCAGCGCGTCGCTCGACCGCCTGGCGAGCGAGCGCTTCGACGTGCTCGTCATCGGCGGGGGCGTGACCGGGTGCGGGGTGGCGCTCGACGCCGCGGCGCGCGGGCTGCACACCGCCCTGGTGGAGGCCGCGGACTTCGCGTCGGGCACGTCGTCGAAGTCCTCAAAACTGGTGCACGGCGGCCTGCGGTACCTGCAGCAGCGTGACTACCGCCTGGTCTACGAGGCCCTCCACGAACGGCAGCGCCTCCTCACCAACGCCCCCCATCTCGTCCACCCGTTGCCGTTTCTCATTCCCCTTTTCGGGCGGGAGGGGGTGGTGTCCAAGAGTGTCGCCCAGGCCTATTCGCTGGCCCTGTGGCTCTACGACGTCACGGGCGGCATCCGGATCGGCAAGCGGCACCGGCGCATCGACGCCAGCGAAGCCCTCGCCCACTTTCCCGTCCTGCGCACCGATCGTCTGGCCGCCGCGTTCCAGTATTGGGACGCCCAGACCGACGACGCCCGGCTGACGCTGG
>DASXZS010000258.1:0-10888 GCA_036501785.1 Acidimicrobiales bacterium
CACGCACGGCTGCGTGTTCACCGCCTACTTGATCCTGGTGCTGGTCGTGCGGGCCCGCATGCGTTGGACCGTGTTGACGACGTTGAGCATCCTGGTCGCCGGCCTGATACCCGGCGGCGGCTACGTGGTCGAGGCCTGGGCGCTCAGCGGGGCCCGGGTAGAGGCGCTGGCCGAGGTGGTGTGACGCCCGGCGTGCCGGTGCGGGGGATCCTGGCTCCGCCTCCCGCACCTCAGCCCGGAGCGAGGTAGGTATCGAACCAGGCCAGCGTGCGAGCCCAGGCGTCGCCAGCCGCGGCCGGGTTGTAGACGGCAGGTCGATCGTTGCAGTTGAACCCGTGGTCGGCGTCGGCGTAGCGAACCACCTCGGTGGGCACGGGGGCCGCAGCTGCCGCCGACCGCAGCTCTTCGACCTGTTCGGGCGGGATGCCCTTGTCCACGTCGCCGTACAGACCCAGCCAGGGTGTGCGCAGCTGGCGCGCCCGCTCCAGCTGGGCCGGATATCCGAACCGCCCTTCCCGGATGCCGCCGCCATAGAAGGTCACCGCGGCCCCAAGGGCGTGGTCGCATGCGGTATGAAAGACGACCGACCCACCCATGCAGAAACCCACCACACCTTGGCGCGGGGGCGGGCTACCCGCCTTCTCCAGGTGTTCGAAGGCGGCCTGCATATCGGTGTCGATGCCGGCCGCCGTCAGCTGCTGCATCACCGGCATCACCGCCGCCAGGTCGTCGTAGGCAAGGACGGCTGAACCTTGCCGGTGAAAGAGGGCGGGCGCCACCGCGTGCCATCCCGCTTCGCCGAGCCGCGCCGCGATCTGCTCGATATGGTGGGTCACGCCGAACGCCTCCTGGACTACCACGATCCCGCCTTTGGCGGGCCCGTCGGGCTCGGCTGCGTAGGTCGGCATGGGCCCGTCGGGGGTGTCGAGAACGACTCCTGATGTCGGCATGGCAGCCGACGCTACCCGCTGGGTGGCTGCAACCAGACGGCGACGATGGTGCGGTCGTCGTGGCAGCCCTGCCGCGAGAAGTCGGCAAGCTCCGCCAGTTCGAGCGGGTCGGGTCGGCCGGCTATCGCCTCGGAAAGCGTCGGGGCGACCGTGGCCGGACCGTCCCGCCAGGGATCGGCGATCCCGTCGGTGGCGAGGACCAGCACATCGCCCGGGCCGAGGCTGACGGCTGCCAGTTCGGGAGCCACGTCTCCGGCCGGTAGCGCAGCCGTGACGGTGGCGACTAGTTCGTCGTCACCAGCGACGGTGGCGAACACTTCCCGCCACGCCCCGCCCTGGTCACTGATCACGAAGGCGGTGCTGTCGCCGACGCGGGCCAGGCAGGCCTGGCCGCTCGCGCCCACCACGGCGACGACGAGAGTGGTGGCCCCCTCGCCGCCGGCGGCGTCGTTGGCCGCGGTGACCGCGGCCCGGACCTGGGCTGCGGTGGCCCCTCCACCGGTCAGCGCGGCCCCGGTGGCGGCCACGGCGGACCGCAGCGCCGTAGCCCCCGAACCGGGCACGCTGCCCAGGCCGTCAGCCACCGCCACGGCCAGGACGTCCTCCCGCCTGGCCCACGAGAAGGTGTCCTGCCCGGGCTCGCCCGCCAGGCGGTGCCGCACGCCAGCGACCGAAGCAGCGCGCAGCGCGCACCACTCGCAGTCGCCGCCGTCGGCTCGGTAGGCGGCCTCGGCGGCCGAGCCGTCAGGTCGTAGGGCGGCGGCCCCGGCGGCGGCCGGCGACGGTCGACCCAGCACCGGCGAGCCTCGGCTCACGCCCTCAGTCCAGCGGGTCCACGGGGATGGGCGTCATGGTGGGCACCTCGGGTGGCACCAACTGGGCCTCCCCCGTGTAGACGCTCGCCGACGAACTGACGATCGACTGGATCAGGCCCGACATCAGCTCTGGGACAACGCGGCTCGGCTCCGCACCCTCGACGGCGATGAAGGCCCGATTGGGCTTCGACTCGCTCACGGCCGCCAGGACGGCCGGGTCGGCATCGCCGAACCCGAACGCCAGGATGTTGGGGTGGCGCTTCCAGGCCGGATCGGTGAGGCGTTGATGAGCGGACCGCCAACGCTCGCTGTCGTCGGTCGGGCGACCGTCCGAGATGAAGATCACTGCGGGCCGGTACCACCGGTCGCCGCCCGCCCGGCTGGCGTGGTAGTCGTGCTCGATCACCTGGCGCAGGTGGTCGAATGCAGCCGCGTAGGACGTCCGGCCCTGCGCGGTGACCTCGGGGACCGCCTCGACCAGGCTCAGATCGCACAGCGGCAGCAGGGTGTGGGCCACGTCGCTGAAGGTGACCACCCCGAAGCGGATCACCTCGGCGATGGCGGGGTCCTCACCGATGCTGGCCCGCAGCAACGGCAGTTGATGGTTGACGCTCTCGATGGGAGCGCCGGCCATGGAGGCCGACACGTCGAGACAGAGGTAGAAGGGAAAGACGGCGTAACGCTCTTCCACGCTCACGGTCTCGGTCGTCATGGCGCATTCACGCTACCGGTTCGGGACGAACCAGCCACTCTTGCCGGCGGTCAGATGCCCAGCACGGGCGAGACGATCATGGCCACCACGAAGAGGCCGACGACAGCGGCCACCAGGTCCACCACGAAGCAGAGGCCCAGGTGGCGCACGCCGTCAGCTCGATGCCCGGGCGCCCACAAGGCCCGCGCCGTGTGCCGATGGAAGGCCGCCCACCAGGCGACGGCCTGGACCGCGTACGCCCACCCCTGGGCCGCCACCGGGGTGCCCGCAGCCGGGGCGGGGGGAGATACGCCGGCGCTGAGACCCGTGGAGACCACGCCGCTGGCCGGCCGCTGAGCCCAGCGCCAGGGTGCCACGGGGGCCGGCGGGGGCACCAACGTCCACCGGGGTGCGGGCCGGGGCGAGGCCAGGACCGGCCGGATCACCACATCGCCGGCGGGGGACGGACGGGCAAGGACGAGGGCGGGGGACGGATGTGCCGGCCCGGGCGTGGGGGCAGGGACGCCGCCGCCCTGGGCGGCCCACACCGAGCGCATGACCTCCGACGCGCCCAGGGTGTCGAGGACAGCCTCGAGGGCCGCCACCCATTCCGCCGCCGACGGGCGCCCGGGGGGATCGGTCATGCTCAGGCCTCGCTCGCACAGCGCCCAGAGCGGGGCGCCCGGGCCGAGGAGGGCCTCGCCAAATCGCCCGGCCGGCATGGCGAAGTCGACGGTGATCGCCCCACCCTGGCGCTGACGGGCTTGCATCGGGAAGTTGGCGGCCCCCACCACCCGCAGGAAGATCAAAGCCAAGGAGTAGCGGTCGGACAACAAAGTCGGATTGGCGCCTGCCGGCACGGCCGGGTCATCCCAGTTCGGGGTCATGGCCCGCCGGCGGCCGGCAGGCGTCAGGGGCCGGCTATCGGGTCCGTAGCGCTCGCAGTTGTCGCAGTCGAGGACGAACACCTCTGGGCCGCGCTGCAGCGACCACAGGACGTTCTTGGTCGACAGGTCGCCATGGCCGATGGCGGGCGCGGCGCCCTCGAACGCGGCAAGGAGGCGGGCCAGGGCATACACCAGGCCGAGTCGTGGGGGCCCGACCGGCTCCGGGAGGGTCAACCCGTAGGCGACGGCCCGGTGGGCGGGATCCGCTGTCAGGTAGCTCAAGGTGGCCAGGCGGGTGGTGCCATCGCGATGCCTTAGGGCGAACCGGCGGGGCGCCCGGGGCAGCAGGACCCCGACCCCGCCGGCGCTGGCGAGCGCGGGGGCGGCCGCGGTCGGGCGGGCCCCGGTGGGACGAGCTGGGCTGGCGTCGGCGTCGGCGGGGGGCGGCGGCCCCAGGACGGTCGCCGCCGGCCAGGCGGTGGCGGCTCGGACGCGCTGGGCCAGGGCGGCGTCGCCGATGGCGTGGGGCCAAGCCACCATGTCGTCGAGGAACTCCGTCGCTACCGGCCGGCGGTAGCACTTGACCACCAGGTGGGGCTGCAATGGCAACTCGAACACCCGGCCTTCGCCGCCTTCGGCCAGCAGGTTACCGATCCGCAGCTCGTCGAGGCGCACCGTGGCGCCGACCGCGCTGGCGCCCGTAGGTCGCACGGCCCCGGGGTGGGGCGCGGGCGCCGGGGCGGCCCTCATGTCATGAGGTCGAGATCCCAAGCAGGGACCCCACCCCATAGGTCACGGCCGCGGCCACGACCGCGGCTGCGAACTGCCGCAAGGCCGTCCGGCCCACCCCGCGCCCCGTAAACGACCCGATCACCGCGCCCAGGGCCAGCGCCGCCACGGCCCCGATGATCACCGAGCCCACCACCGCGCCGCCGCCGTGGGCGAAGAACCACGGCAGGAGCGGCAGGATCGCTCCGAGGGCGAAAGCTACAAACGAGGCCAGACCGGCCCGCCCCGCTGAGCTGGCCGAATCCGGGTCGATCCCCAGCTCCAGCCGGGCGTGGGTGTCGAGGGCCAGGTGGGCGTTGGAGGAGAGGATACGGGCCACCGTGTCGGCGTCGTCGGGGGCGACGCCGCGGGCCCGGTAAAGGGCGGCCAGCTCCCGCCGCTCGGCCTCCGGCTCCTCGGCCAGCTCCTCGCGCTCCACTTGGAGCTCCCGCTGCAGCAGCTCGTTTTGGGCCCGGATCGACACCAGCTCGCCTGCGGCCATGGAGAAGGCCCCGGCCAGCAGTCCCGCCACGCCTGCCAGCCGGACGGTGGAGGCGTTGGTGGAGGCGCCGGCCACGCCCAGCACCAGCGACACGTTGGTGATCAGACCGTCGCCCGCTCCCAGAACGGCGGCACGCGGGGCGTTGCCCTGTACGTCGCGATGCCGGCTGGTCCGGGTCGGCTTGCGATCGATGAGCCAGGCTCGGATACCGGCGCTGGATCGGGCAGGGGCGCTGGAGATCGCCATACCCCCAGGGTAGGTGGCGGTCCTCGCCGATGCGGCCCTGGATTGCGCCTTCCCGCCTGGCGTACCGCGCCGGTTGGCGGGACGCCCGGCTAGGCACGGTTGCGGGCGCCGTAACATGCCGGGCGATGCTTGCCGACACGGCTGCGCCCACCCAGGAGTACCCGGTCCTCGGCACGGCCGCGGACCCCAAATCCGAGGCCTTCCAGCGCAACGACGCCACCCACCGCGAGTTGGTCACCGACCTCGAGGAGCGACTGGGGGTGGCCGCCGCCGGCGGTCCCGAGTCGTCCCGGAAACGCCACGTGGCCCGGGGCAAGCTCCTCCCGCGAGAGCGGCTCGACCACCTGCTCGACCCGGGTTCGCCGTTCCTGGAGCTGTCACCACTGGCCGCACTCGGCATGTACGACGACGAGTGCCCGGCAGCGGGGATCATCACGGGCGTGGGCCGGGTCGCCGGCCGGCGCTGCGTCATCGTCGTCAACGACGCCACCGTCAAGGGCGGCAGCTACTACCCCGTCACTGTCAAGAAGCACCTCCGGGCCCAGGAGGTGGCCCGCGACAACCGCCTGCCGTGCATCTACCTGGTCGACTCGGGCGGGGCGTTCCTGCCGGCCCAGGACCAGGTCTTCCCCGATCGTGAACACTTCGGCCGCATCTTCTACAACCAGGCCATGCTCTCGGCCGACGGCGTCCCCCAGATCGCGGCGGTGCTGGGCTCCTGCACCGCCGGCGGGGCCTACGTGCCGGCCATGAGCGACGAGGTCGTGATCGTCGCCAACCAGGGGACCATCTTCCTGGGCGGACCGCCCCTGGTGAAGGCCGCCACCGGCGAGGTGGTGACCGCGGAGGAGCTCGGCGGCGGCGACCTGCACGCCCGGCGGTCCGGGGTCACCGATCACCTGGCCACCGACGACCGCCAGGCCTTGGCCATGGTGCGCGCCATCGTGGCCACCCTGGGACCGCCCCCGGCGCCCGCGTGGCCGTCCATCCCGACCGAGGAACCGGCCATCGACCCGGCCCAGCTGTACGGGGTGGTGTCAACGGACTCCCGGTTGCCCTATGACGCCCGGGAGGTGATCGCCCGCATTGTCGACGGCAGCCGCTTCCTCGAGTTCAAGGCCGAGTACGGCGCCACCCTGGTCACCGGATTCGCCCACGTGCACGGCTACCCGGTCGGGGTGGTGGCCAACAATGGCGTGCTCTTCAGCGAGTCGGCCCTCAAGGGCGCCCATTTCATCGAGCTGTGCGACCAGCGGCGCATCCCGCTGGTCTTCCTGCAGAACATCAGCGGTTTCATGGTGGGCCGCGACTATGAGGCGGGCGGCATCATCAAACACGGCGCCAAAATGGTGATGGCCGTGGCCTGCGCCCGGGTGCCGAAGCTGAGTGTGATCATCGGTGGCAGCTTTGGCGCCGGCAACTACGCCATGTGCGGCCGGGCCTACTCCCCCCGCTTCTTGTGGATGTGGCCGAACGCTCGCATTTCGGTAATGGGCGGCGAGCAGGCCGCCTCGGTGCTGGCCACCGTCGCCGACCGGGACGGCACCTGGGACGACGCCACGCTGGAGGCCTTCAAGGCACCGGTGCGCGATCAGTACGAGCGCCAGGGCCACCCCTACTACGCCACCGCTCGCGTCTGGGACGACGGGGTCATCGACCCGGCCGACACCCGCCGGGTGCTGGGCCTGGCCCTCGCCACTGTCGGCGACGCCCCCCTGTCCCCGGTCGGCTACGGCGTGTTCCGCATGTGATGGACATGTTCCGCGCCGTTCTGGTCGCCAACCGGGGTGAGATCGCCGTGCGGGTCATCCGCACCTTGCGAGCCATGGGCATCCGCAGCGTCGCGGTCTACACCGACGCCGACCGCAACGCCCGCCACGTCACCGAGGCGGACAGCGCCGTCGCCATCGGCGCCGCCTCCGCCTACCTCGACGTCGAGCGGATCGTGGCCGCGGCCGTCACCGGCGGGGCGGAGGCCCTGCACCCCGGTTACGGGTTCCTGTCCGAGAACCCGGCGCTGGCCCGCCGCTGCGCCCAGGCCGGGATCGTCTTCGTCGGTCCGCCGCCCGAGGCCATGGAGATGATGGGCGACAAGATCAACGCCAAGCGGGCGACCGCCGCGGCAGGTGTACCGGTCGTGCCGGGGCGAGACGAGGCGGGCCTCGACGACGCCGAACTGGCGGCCGCGGCCGGCGACATCGGCCTGCCCGTGCTCCTCAAGCCCTCGGCCGGGGGGGGCGGCAAGGGCATGCGCCGAGTCGACGATCCGGCCCAGCTTGCCGATCAGATCGCGGCCGCCCGCCGAGAAGCCATCGGGGCGTTCGGCGACGGCACGCTGCTCGTCGAGCGCTTCGTGACCCGGCCCCGCCACATCGAGATCCAGGTCTTCGCCGACACCCACGGGGCGGTGGTGGCCCTGGGCGAGCGGGAGTGCAGCCTGCAGCGCCGCCACCAGAAGATCGTGGAGGAAGCCCCGTCCGGCTTGCTCGACGACACCACCCGGGCGGCCATGGGTGCGGCCGCGGTGGCCGCGGCCAAAGCGTGCGGGTACGTGGGCGCGGGGACGGTGGAGTTCATCGTGTCGGCGGACCGCCCGGATGAGTTCTTTTTCATGGAAATGAACACCCGTCTCCAGGTCGAGCACCCTGTCACGGAGGCGGTGTTGGGGCTCGATCTCGTCGAATGGCAGCTGCGGGTTGCCGCCGGCGAGCATCTCCCGTGGGCCGCGGCGCCGCCGGCCGGCCACGGACACGCGGTCGAGGCCCGCATCTACGCCGAGGACGCCGCCCGGGGTTTCCTCCCGGCTACCGGCACGGTCTTGCGCCTGGTGGAGCCGGCCGGCCGGCCGCACATCCGGGTCGATTCCTCGCTGCTCGAAGGCCTGGTGGTGGGAACGGACTACGACCCCATGCTGGCCAAGGTGGTGGCGTGGGGCGAGGACCGGGCCCGGGCCCTGGCCCGCCTGGCCACGGCCCTGGCCGCCACGGAGATCCTCGGGGTCACCACCAACGTGGGGTTCCTGCGGCGGCTGGTGGAGCATCCCGACGTCGTCGCCGGCCGGCTCGACACCGAGCTGGTGGAGCGCGTCGCCGTCGATCTGGTCGGACCGCCCGGCCCCAGCGAGGTGGTGGCGGCCGCGGCCCAGCTGGCCGGACTCCTGTCGGCCCCGGCCGGCCCCGTGGTGGACCCGTGGGACATGGCCGACGGCTGGCGACTGACGGGTCCCGCCCAACAGGCGAGTCAATGGCGGGTGGCCGGCCAGGTGGTCGACGTGGTCGCGGCCGCCGGCCGGGCCCGTCTGGACGGACCTGCTGTTGTCATCGACGGGGACCGCCGGTACGGGTGGGCCGTCGACGGGGAGACCGTCTGGTTGGGTTCGGGCGGCGACGCCTGGGCCCTCACCCGGCTACGCGAGACGATCGGCCGAAGCGGGCCGGCCGGCTCGGGCGCGGGCCCGGTGACCAGCCCCATGCCGGGTACGGTGCTGGCCGTGTACGTCGAGGCCGGTCAGACGGTCCACGCCGGCCAGGCGCTGGTCGCCGTGGAGGCCATGAAGATGGAACACGTGGTGGTCGCCCCCATCGACGGCGTCGTCGGAGAGGTTTCGGTCGAAGCCGGCGACTCGGTAAAACTTGACCAGCCGTTGGCCACCGTCGTCGCGCCCGGGGCGGACTCGTGACCGTGCGGGCTCCGAGCGTCCACCGCCGCCCGGAGCTTCCGGCCCAGGTCGACATCTACGAGGTCGGACCCCGCGACGGGCTGCAGAACGAATCCACCATCGTCCCCGCTGCCACCAAGGCCGAGTTCATTGCCCGGCTGGCGGCCGCCGGGCTGCGCACCATCGAAGCGACCAGCTTTGTCTCCCCCAAGTGGGTGCCGCAGCTCGCCGACGCCGAGGTCCTTTTTCCCATGCTGGACAAGGCCGCGGGAGTGCGCTACCCGGTGCTGGTCCCGAACCTGGCCGGCCTGGAACGGGCCCGGACCGCCGACGCCCGGGACATCGCGGTGTTCGCCAGCGCCACCGAGACCTTCGCCCGCCGTAACCTCAACCGTACCCTCGACGAGTCGCTCGACATGTTCGCCCCCGTCGTCGCCGGCGCCCGCCAGGACGGCAGGTGGGTGCGGGCGTACGTGTCCATGTGCTTCGGCGACCCGTGGGAAGGCGACGTGCAGGTGGCTCAGGTGGTCGACGTCGTCGACCGGCTGGTGGCCATGGGCGCCGAACAGGTGAGCCTCGGCGACACCATCGGGGTGGCCACGCCCGGGCATGTCGGCGATCTGATCGGGGCCCTGGCCGACGCCGGCATCCCGGCGAGCAGCCTGGCCGTGCACTTCCACGACACCTACGGCCAGGCCCTCGCCAACACCCTGGCGGCCCTGGAGGCCGGCATCACGACCGTCGACGCCTCCGCCGGCGGGCTCGGCGGCTGCCCGTACGCGGAGAGCGCCACCGGCAACCTCTCCACCGAGGATCTGGTGTGGCAGCTGCACGGATTGGGCATCGACACCGGCGTGGACCTCGACGCCCTGGTCGCCACCTCCGTGTGGATGGCCGAACAGCTCGGCCGGCCCAGCCCGTCAAAGGTGGTGCAGGCGCTCGGCCCGCGGCCGGCCGGCGTATGACCACCACCCTGAGCGCCGAGCACGAAGAGCTGCGGGCCACCGTCGAGCGGTTCGCCCGCACCGAGGTCGCCCCCGTGATCGGTGACCTGTACGAGCGGGCCGAGTTCCCCTACGAGATCGTGGCCCAGATGGGGAAGATGGGTCTGTTCGGCCTGCCGTTTCCGGAGGAGTACGGCGGGATGGGCGGCGACTACTTCGCCCTTTGCCTGGCCCTCGAGGAGCTGGCCCGGGTGGACTCGTCGGTGGCCATCACCCTGGAGGCCGGGGTAGGCCTGGGCGCCATGCCGATCTACCGCTACGGCACGGAGGCCCAGAAGCAGGAATGGCTGCCACGGCTGTGCGCCGGCACCATTCTGGGGGCGTTCGGCCTGACCGAACCGGGCGGCGGCTCCGACGCCGGGGCGACCCGCACCACCGCCCGGCTGGAAGGGGGGGAGTGGGTGATCAATGGGACCAAATCGTTTATCACCAACTCCGGCACCGACATCACCGGCCTGGTGACGGTCACCGCGGTCACAGGCCGGGGCGACGGCGGGCGGCCGGACATCTCCGCCATCATGGTGCCGGCGGGGACGGCGGGGTTCACGGTGTCGGCGAAGTACTCGAAGGTGGGGTGGCTGGCGTCGGACACTCGGGAGCTGTCGTTTGCGGACTGCCGGGTGCCCGCGGCCAACCTGCTCGGCGAAGTGGGCCGGGGGTACGCCCAGTTCCTGCGGACCCTCGACGAAGGGCGCATCGCCATCGCCGCGCTGTCCGTCGGGCTGGCCCAGGGCTGCATCGACGAGAGCCTGCGCTACGTCGACGAGCGGGAAGCGTTCGGACACAAGATCAGCGAGTACCAGGTGCTGCAGTTCAAGCTGGCGGACATGGAGGCTCGGACCCATGTGGCCCGGCTGGCGTACTACGACGCCGCGGCCCGGCTCATGGAAGGGCGGGGATTCAAGAAGGAGGCCGCCATTGCCAAGCTGGTGGCGTCCGACGCGGCCATGGTCAACGCCCGGGAGGCGACCCAGATCTTCGGCGGCTACGGGTTCATGAACGAGACCCCCGTGGGCCGCTTCTACCGCGACGCCAAGATCCTGGAGATCGGCGAGGGGACCTCCGAGGTGCAACGCATGCTGATCGCACGCGAGCTGGGCCTGCGGGCGCGGCCGTAGCGTGGCCGAGCGACGGTTGCGTTCCTCCGGATGGCGGCGACTCATAGCCGTGACGCTGCTGGTCGTGGGGACGGGCGCATGCCATGGTCAGCAACAAGCGGGGCCGCACGGGACACCGCATGCCCCGGGCCAAAAGCGACTCGACGACGGACCGACGACCACGCTGGCCGCGACACCGTTTGTGTCGGGGACACAGGCAACCACGGATTGCCCGTGCCCCAACCTGCGCGCCGGGTCGGATCCGAAGTC
>DASXZS010000259.1:0-5374 GCA_036501785.1 Acidimicrobiales bacterium
ACTTCTCGGACGAATTCGGGCATCACGTGGTGGAGCCCTACGTGGCCGACCACGCCGCCGGCCGCACCCCCAATCCGTGCGTGGAGTGCAACCGTCACCTCAAGTTCGACCGCCTCCTCGCTCGCGCCAACCAGCTCGGCTTCGACGCGGTGGCGACCGGCCATCATGCCCGAGTTTGGGCCCGCCCCGACGGGGGCTGGTCCCTGCGGCGCGGCGCCGACCCGGACAAGGACCAGTCCTATGTGCTGCACATGCTCACTCAGGAGCAGCTGCGGCGGATCCGGTTGCCGGTCGGCGAGCTGATGAAGCACCAGGTCCGCCAGATCGCCGCCGATCTCAACCTGCGGACGGCCGAGAAGCCGGACAGCCAGGACGTCTGCTTCATCTCCCGGACCGGCGGCCGTGAGGAGTTCCTCGGCGCTCGCATCGAGTTGCGCCCGGGCCAGATCGTGGACCGGTCGGGCGCTGTCGTCGGGCAGATCCCGGCCGTCGAGCTGGTCACCATCGGGCAGCGCCGCGGCTTGGGGGCGCTCACCGCGCCGGAACCGGTTTGCGAGGGCGCCGGCCCGGACGACGGGCGGCGCTACGTCGTCGATGTCGACATCCCGGCGGCCACGGTCACGGTCGGGCCGCTCGCGGCCACCTTGGTCACCCGGATCGACGTCCGCGATCCGGTCTGGGTGGATGGCGCGCCGGAGCCGGGTGAGGTCCTGGATGTCCAGATGAGTGCCCACGGGCGGCCGGTGCCGGCCCGCTGGACTGCTGACGGGATAGTGGAGGTTGTCACCCCGGTTCGCCGGGTGGCGCCCGGGCAGAGCGTCGTTTTGTACCGGGCCGACGCGGTGGTCGGTGGCGGGCAGGCAGCCTGAGGCCCGGCCCCGACATCGTCGCAGGCCGTGGGTAACGTCAGGGACGTGACACAGTACGACGAGGCAGCCCGGGCCGAGGAGCTGCGCGGGCTCATCGAGTACCACACCCGACGCTATTTCGTCGACGACGACCCGGAGATCACCGACGCCGAGTTCGACGCGCTGGTGGCCGAGCTGGCGGCCATCGAGGCCGCCCGGCCCGACCTGGCTCACCCCGATTCTCCGCTCCAGGTCGTTGGGGGCGCCCCGTCGACCCTGTTCGCGGAGGTCCGGCACCGAACGCCGATGATGTCGCTGGACAAGACGACCAGCTACGACGAACTGCTGGCCTGGGGCAAGCGGATGGACCGCTATATCTCGGGCGTGGTGGCTTACACCTGCGAGCTCAAGATCGACGGACTGGCGATGAGCCTGCTCTACGAGGACGGCCGGTTGACGAGGGCGGCCACGCGCGGCGACGGGGTGGTCGGTGAGGACGTCACTGCCAATGTGCGCACCATCGGATCCATCCCCCATGAGCTGCCGCGTCCCTTCCCGGACGCCGTCGAAGTGCGCGGCGAGATCTACATGCCGATCCCCGCCTTCGAGGAGCTCAACCGGCGGCAAGCCGAGGCGGGGGGGCGGACGTTCATGAACCCTCGCAACGCCGGCGCCGGCTCGCTCCGGCAAAAGGATCCGGCCATCACCGCCAGCCGCGAGCTGGGCTTCTGGGCCTACCAGCTGGGCACGGTCGAGGGAGGTCCGGCGTTTAGCGAGCACAGCCAGACCCTGGACTGGATGCGGGCCGCCGGCTTTCCGGTCAACCCCAACATCGAGTTGGTGCACGGCCTCGAGGAGGTCGACGAGTACTGCCGCAAGTGGCTCGAACGGCGCCATACCCTGCCCTACGAGATCGACGGCGCGGTCGTCAAGGTGGACAACCTGGCCCAGCGCCAGGAGCTGGGCGCCACGTCGCGGGCTCCCCGGTGGGCCATCGCCTACAAGTTCCCGCCCGAGGAGAAGACCACCCTGCTCAAGGGCATCATGGTGTCGATCGGCCGCACCGGCAAGGCCACCCCCTTCGCCATGCTCGAACCGGTGGTGGTGGGCGGCTCCAACGTCAAGCTGGCCACCCTGCACAACGAGGATCAGGTGCGCATCAAGGACGTTCGGCCGGGTGACACGGTCGTGGTGCGCAAGGCCGGGGACGTGATCCCCGAGGTGCGCGGGCCGGTCCTGGCGCTCCGCCCCGAGGGTCTCGAGCCCTGGACGTTTCCGACCCATTGCCCGGTATGCGGTGAGCCGCTGGTCCGCCTGGAGGGAGAGAGCGACACCTTCTGCGTCAACGTCGACTGCCCGGGCCAGCAGGTCCAGCGCATCTCGCATTTCGCGTCACGGGGTGCCATGGACATCGAGCATCTCGGCGAGCGCACCGTCTGGCAGTTCTGCCAGGCCGACCTGCTGTCGGACGTGGCGGACATTTACGACCTCGACTACGACCGGATCGCCGCCTTCGAAGGCTGGGGCGAGGCGTCGGTGGCGAACCTGCGCCAGGCCATCGAGGCGTCCAAGACCCGGCCGCTGGCCAACCTGCTGGTGGGGTTGTCCATCCGCCACCTGGGCGGGGCCGGCAGCGTGCTCCTGGCTCGGCACTTTCGCCATCTCGACCGGATCATGGCCGCCTCTGCGGAGGAGCTGGCCGCAGTGGAGGGAGTGGGGCCCACCATCGGGGCCAGCGTGCAGCGGTTCTTCGCTCTGCCTCGCAACCGGGAGGTGGTGGAGCGGCTGCGGAAGGCCGGCTGCAACTTCGAGGGGCCCGACGCGCCCGACGTGCCGCAGATCCTGGCGGGCATGTCGGTGGTGATCACCGGGACACTGGAGGGCTGGTCGCGCGAAGGGGCAGAGGAGGCCATCAAGATCAGAGGTGGCAAGAGCCCGGGCAGCGTCTCGAAGAAGACGACCGCAGTGGTGGTGGGCGCGGAGCCGGGGGCGGCCAAGCTGGCCAAGGCCACCGAACTCGGCGTGCCGGTCCTCGACGAGGCCCGGTTCGAGGCGCTGCTGGAGACGGGCGAGGTCGCCGCCACCCAGGCGTGACGGCTGGTGCCTCCCTCCCTAGGAGGGTCCGCGTCAGCCGGAGGAGGCGCCGGTAGCCTTCCAGCGTGGCGACGTCGCGCATCGCCGATTCGGTGGGCCGCGTCCTCGGTGACCGTTACCGCCTGACTCGGCCCTTGGGGGTAGGGGCATCGGCCCACGTCTATGTCGCTGAGGACGTCAGCCTGCGGCGGCGGGTGGCCATCAAGGTCCTTCATCCCGGCCTCGCCGGCGACGAGGCTTTCGGCCGCCGCTTCGCCGCCGAGGCCCAGGTGGTGGCGGCCCTGCGCCACCCCAACATCCTTCGTGTCTACGACTGGGGCGAGGACGACGGCTGCCCCTACCTGGTCATGGACTTGCTGGAGGGCGGCAGCTTGCGGGCTCTGCTCGATCGCGGCGAACTGCTTTCGCCGGCCCAGGCCGCGGCGGTGGGAGCGGACGTGGCGCGCGCCCTCGACTACGCCCACCGGCGCGGCCTGGTCCACCGCGACATCAAGCCGGCGAACCTCATCTTCGACGACGAGGCCCGCATCACCGTCGCCGACTTCGGGTTGGCCCGGGCCCTGGCCGAAGCCACCTGGACCGAGCCGGCCGGAGCCGTCGTCGGCACCGCCCGGTACGCCGCCCCCGAGCAGGTCAGGGGGGAGTCGCTCGACAGCCGAGCCGATGTGTACGCCCTGGCCCTGGTCCTCATCGAGGCCACCACCGGCACCGTGCCCTTCGCCGCGGACACCACCCTGGCCACCCTCATGGGCCGCGTCGACCGGCCGCTCAGGGTCGCCGCCGACCTCGGTCCGCTGGGTCCGGTGCTGGAGGCGGCCGGCACGGTCGACCCCGCCGACCGGCTCGATGCCATGACTCTGGCGCACCGCCTCGACAGCGTGGCGGCCAAACTCCCGCCTCCCGCACCGCTGCCCCTGGCCGCGCCGACGACATCCGGCGACCCCGAGCGCGACAGCAGCCCAACCGACTACCCGGGCCGACCTCGCTTGTTCGACGGGCTCGAAGGGCAACCCGAGGTCGCGGACCGGCAGCCGCCCGCCGGTCGTGGTGCCGGAGCGGTGAGCCCGCCGCCGGCAAGCCCGCCACCGTGGACCCCTGGCGCCGACCACCCCGGCCCCGCGGCGGCGCCCCACGACGGCCACGCCCCCCGGGGCCGCAGCCGCACCGGCGGCCGGCGTCGCTGGGTCGCGGCGGTGGCAGCCCTGCTCATACTGCTCGGCGGCGGCGCGGCGGGACTGGTGGTGTCGGGCGCCTTCACTCCTTCGCACCCAGTGCCCCGGCTCGTCGGCCTGACCCAGACCGACGCCCAGCGGGTCCTGCGGCCGCTCCATCTGCACCTGGTGGTAGCCGGCGACGCCTACGATCCGCGGGCTCCCGCCGGAGCCATCCTGACCCAGCGCCCGATCGCAGGCAAGCTCAAACAGGGCGCCGGCGTCACCGTCACCGTATCCCGCGGCCCCCAGCCGGTGCCGGTGCCCAGCGTGACCGACCTGACCCTCAGCGCGGCCACGTCGGTGCTGGAGACTCTCGGGCTCAAACCCGGTGCCGTCACCCACGCATCCAGCCTCACGGTCGGAGCCGGACTGGTGATCAGCAGCCATCCGGCGGGTGGCACCCTTCTGCCGGGTCAGCCCGTGGATCTGCTGATCTCCACGGGGAAGCCGACCGTCGCCGTCCCGGTGCTGCAGGGGGCCAACGGGGCGTCGTTCGCGGCGGCCCAGGCCGCGCTCGCGGCCGCCCACATCACGGCTATCGAGCGCGACGACTACAGCGACACCGTGCCCCGGGCGCAGGTGATCGGCACGGTCCCGCCGGGCGGGACGACGTTGACCGTGGGCTCAACGGTGACCGTCATCGTCTCCAAGGGACCACACCTGGTCTCGGTCCCAAATGTCGCCCAGGATTCGGTCGGGGCCGCATCCCAGGCCCTCGCCAGCTTTGGATTCCAGGTGAGCGGCGTGACCGGCAATCCCATCAATGCTGTGATCGGCACCTCGCCACCAAGCGGCACGCTGGCCCGCTACGGCTCGGCGGTGCAAATCATCACGAGCTAGCCGGACCGGAACCAGGCCGCCTATCGGAGCGATCGCGCCAAATTTTCGCGGGCTCGTGCCGCGCTGCGGCGCCGCCGATGCCGTACCATAGTTACGTCGCCAGAGGGTCGTGGGGGGCGGCGTGCTGAGGCAGCGATCCCCAGCCGTTGCCGGTGCCGCCGCCCCCCTCGATCCTCCACGACCGGCCTCGCGGATCGGCAGAGCCGCTAGGCGGTGATGGCCTGGAGCCGCTTCGCCAACTCGATGGCGGCCGGGTCGATGCCGCCGCCGATGCCGGCGGACTGCAGGGCCAGCATCTTGGTGATGTCGCCGTCAACCTTGATCCGCCCGCCCAGGAAGGCCTGCATCGCCGCCTGGGCGTCGCCGTCGATGAGGATG
>DASXZS010000260.1:0-8646 GCA_036501785.1 Acidimicrobiales bacterium
CCGCGCCGCCCCCATCCCCGAGCCCCGAGAGCCACGAGCTGACCGGGGTAGTGCTTCGCCTCCGCCGGGCCCTGCGGGCCAGTGTCCGGACCGACATCCCGTGGGAGTCGTTGCCGATGGCCCAGGTGGAGCTGCTGCAAACCCTGGCCGAGCTGCCGCCGATCCGGGTCGGCGACCTTGCCGACCGGCTCCACCTGGCCAACAGCACGGTGAGCGGGCTCGTCGGCCAGATGATGGACGCCGGCCTGGTCGCCCGCCACACCGACCGGTTGGATCGACGAGCCGCGTCGGTCGCGGTGACGGAGGCCGGCCGCGCTCGCCTGGCGGAGTGGGAACGGGCCCACGAGCGGCGCATCGGCACCGCCCTCGACCAGTTGCCGGCCGCCAACCGGACGTCGGTGGTGAAGGCCCTCCCCGCGCTGCGCCGCCTGGCGGAGATCCTGAGCAGCGAACGCGAGGACGGAGCCGGCGGCTAGACGGCGGGTGGCGGGCCCGCCTGGGCCACCGCCTGGGCCCGCCACTCGGCGTAACCCTCCCCCGCCATCGAGGCCAGCCAACCCAAGAGCAGGGCGCCGTCCCCGGCAGCCTTCAGCCGGCCCCGCATATAGGCCACGCTCGGCTCCACGGCACCGGTCGCCACGGGGCGAGCATCGGCGTCGGCGATCGTCAGGACCAGATCAGCGTCGGCCGTCGGCCCCATCCCGCCATCCCCCGGAACTCCGTCGCGGTAGCTCCAATGGTAGGCGGCGTCACCGCTGCGACCGCGGGTGATGGCGACCGAGACCGTCCCATTGGCCTCCGGGACGGGTGGCCGGGAGGCGGCCAAGCCGGCCATCTCCTTTAGCCACTCGTCGCTCAACCACTCGGCCACGATCGACCCCCGGCGCTCAGACGACGACCGCGTCCAGGCCGGCGAACAGGTCGCCGGTCGGGTCGACTCCCGTGAGGTCGCGAGCCACCTCGTACTCGTCGTACGGGTACAGCTCGTCCGCCACCTCCGTGGGTAGGCCGAACCAGTGCCGGGAGGTGGGATCCACCTGGGTGGCATGGGCCAGCAGGGCCTGGCGCATGATGGAAGTGTGACCGCGGATGTCGACGACCACGCGGGGCCGGCCCCTGCCGCCTTCCGCGTCGTGGGGTTCCGACTCGAGCAGGCGGGCCATGCGCTCGTCCCCGTACGGCGACTCCAAGCCCAGCTCCAGAAACTTCTCGTGCGTGGCCCGGATGCGCTTCACCGACCAGCGCACGTAACACAGGCGCAGGGGTTGCCAGGGAGGGCCGGCGGCGGGAAATCGGTCCGGGTCGCCGGCGGCGTCGAAGGCCACCTCGGAGATCTCGTTGACCCGGAGGTGATCGGGGTGCGGGTATCCCTCCTGATCTTGCGGATAGGTGATGATGACCTGGGGCCGGGTCCGGCGGATGACCGCGACAAGGCGGCCCGCCGCCTCGTCCAGTGGGGCGGCCGCGAAACTGCGCGGATCCGTGTTGGCGGGGCTGTCGGGCATCCCGGAGTCCCGGTAGCCGAGCAGGACGACTTCGTCGTAGCCGATGATCTCGGCGGCCCGGTCGAGCTCCTGGCGGCGCACTTCCGGTAGGTGTTCCTTGATGCCTGGTTGGTCCATGGCCGGGTTGAGGATCTCCCCCTCCTCACCGCCGGTACAGGTCACCAGGACGGTGTGCACGCCGGCGGCGTGGTACCGGGCGATGGTGCCGGCGCCTTTCGACGCTTCGTCATCGGGATGAGCGTGGACGGTCAGGATGCACAACGACGACATCCCTAGAGACTACGGCCCCTCACGAAAGGAGCGCGTCGATAGCGGCCGCCAGATCCAGGTCCGCCTGGGTGAGGCCGCCAGCCGAATGGGTGGTCAGGGTCAGGGTCACCATGTTCCAGGAGATGGCGATGTCGGGATGGTGGTTGCGGGCTTCGGCCAGCTCGCCCACCCGGTTGACGTACGCCAGGGCCTCGGCGAAGTCCTGGCGCGTGACGGTCTTGACGATGGCAACACCATCGCGGGTCCAGGCCACCGACGCGAGTCCCCGGGCGATGTCCTCGTCGCTGAGCAGGCCTGATCGACCCCGTGAATTGGCCATGGCCCAGTTCTACCCCACTGCGGCTACGCTGGCGACCGGCTTCCCCGCCGACGTGGTGCGTCCCGGGAGAAGCCGCGTGCCGAGCGCCAATCCGCAACTGCCGAATCCGCAACTGCCGAATCCGAAGCTGGCCAATCCGCAGCTGGCACAACTGCACCGGCACTTGGCCACGGCCGGCGGGCGCCTCTATCTCGGCGCCGGCATGGGCGGCGTGGCCCTCGCCCCACCGGAGCAGGCGGTGCTCGTCCTCGGCCCGCCGCGCTCGGGCAAGACGACGGCCCTGGCCATCCCCAACGTGCTGGCCGCGCCTGGCGCGGTGGTCGTCACCTCCACCAAAGCGGATGTCCTGGCCGCCACCGCCGGCGCCCGGGCGGCCCTCGGGCGCTGCTGGCTGCTGGACCCGAGCGGAACCATCCAGGCCCCCGAGGGGATGACGCGGCTCCGATGGTCGCCGGTGGGCGCGGCGACCACGTGGGACGAGTCGTTGGTCCTGGCGCGGGCCATGACGGGGGCGGCCCGGCCCCAGGGACGAGCCGGCGAGTCGGCGCATTGGACCGAGCGCGCCGAGGCGGTGCTGGGCCCCCTTCTCCACGCCGCCCATTTGTCGGGGGCCGGCATGGACACCGTGGTCCGCTGGGTGCTCGGCCAGCAGCTCGAACCGGCCCGGGCCGCCCTGGTCGGCCACGGCGTGGACACCGCGGCCGCGGTCCTAGCCGGGATCGCGGCGACGGACGCTCGCGAGCAGTCTGGCATCTGGTCCAGCACCGCCGGCATCCTCGCCGCCTACCGTTCGGATGCCGCTCTCGACAACGCCGCCGCACCTAACTTCGACCCGCGGCGCCTGGCCGGCGGCAAGGACACCGTCTACGTGTGCGCCCCGGCCCGGTACCAGGACCTGGTCGCCCCCATAGTGGTGGCGTTCCTGGAGCAGGTCCGCGCCGGCGTCTACGCGGCGGCCCCCACCGGTCGGCCGGCGGTGGCGCTGGTGCTCGACGAACTGGCCAACATCGCCCCCATCCCTGACCTGCCGGCCCTCGTCAGCGAGGGTGGCGGCCAGGGGCTCCTCACCTTGGCCTGCCTGCAGGATCTCTCGCAGGCCCGGCAACGTTGGGGGCCGGCGGCCGAGGGCTTCCTCTCCCTGTTCGGCACCAAGGTCGTGCTACCTGGTATCGGCGATCTGGCCACCCTCGACTTGGTGTCCCGGCTCGGTGGCGAGATCGATGTGCCGGCCCGCAGCGTCAACCGCCCCTCGTGGGGGTGGGGCGCGGCGTCGGTCACGTGGGCCACGCACCGTCAACGCCGGCTGCCGGTCGAGGCGGTCAGCCAGCAACCCCCGGGCGCGGGCCTGGTGCTGGCCGGCGCCCGCCCGCCGGAGCGGGTGGGGCTGCCGCCGTGGTGGGCGGTCCCCATGTTCCAGCCGGTCCGGGTCCCCGAGCAGCCCAGCGGCCGTAGCATCAGCGGGTGATTCCGGGCGCCCGCGGGCCGCGTCAGACCCCGCCGGCGGTGGCGCTGGTCGCCGCCGGGGCCTTCTCAGTGCAGTTCGGGGCGGCATTGGCGACCCGGTTGTTCCACCGGGTCGGGCCCGAGGGGGCCGTCACCCTACGGCTGGCGATCGCCGCGGTCGTTCTCGCCGGCGGCATGATGACGCGCCGGCCCGCTCGTCAGCTGCGGTCGATCCCGGGCCGCGACCTCGCGGTGGCGGTGGCGTTCGGGCTGGTGCTGGCCGGGATGAACTTGTCGTTCTACGAGGCCATCGCCCGCATCCCGCTCGGCGTGGCGGTGACGATCGAGTTCTCCGGGCCCCTGACTCTGGCCCTGATCGGGTCCCGCCGTTGGACCGACCTGCTGTGGGCAGCCCTGGCCGGGATCGGGGTCGCGCTGTTTACCACTGGCGGCGGCCGGCCCCTCGATCCGGCCGGGATCGCCCTGGCGTTCCTGGCCGGGGCGGGCTGGATCGGGTATATCCTGTTGAGCCAGCAGACGGGCCGGCGGTTCGACGCCGGCACCGGATTGGGCATCGCCATGGTGACCGGCGCCGTGGCCCTGCTGCCGGTGGGGCTGGCCGTGGGCGGAACCCGTCTCTTTGACCCCGATGTCCTCGTGGTAGGAGCCGGTGTGGCGCTCCTCTCGTCGGTGCTGCCCTACACCCTGGAGCTGGTCGCCTTGCGCCAGGTCACGTCGCGGGCCTTCGGGGTGCTCCTCAGCATGGATCCGGCGGTGGCCGCTGCGGCCGGGCTCGCCGTGCTCGGCCAGCATCTCACTGCTCGGGAGCTGGTGGCCCTGGTGCTGGTCAGCCTGGCCAACTTGGGCAACGCCCTGGCCGGCCGGGCCGGCGTGGTGGCCACCACCCCGTGAGCTCGCACCGCAACACCGGCGGGGTGCAGGCCGCCCTGGCCGCGGCCGGTTCCCGGGTAACTCAGGGGACCGGCACCATGGTGGCCCCCGCGCACACGCCGGCGACGACCAGGAGGGTCACGGCGTCGCCCATCCGGGGACGACCCACGCGGGCGGCCACCAGCCCGGTACCGCCGCGGGCCGTGATGGCCTCGGCGAGCTCGCCGGCCCGGCGCATGGCCACCGCCAGGGCGGCCACCATCAGATCGACGGGCTCGTCCAGCCAGCGTTGCAGCGTCGAGCGGCCCGGGCGGGGCGGCGCCGGCCGCAGCCTTCGGGCCGCGACGAGGGTGCGGAGCTCGTCGACCAGCAGGGGTAGGCTCCGCACGCACAGGGCCACCGCCACGGCGGCCTCGTCGACGGGCACCCGCAGCAGGCGTAGCGGGGCCAGCAACCGCGACACGGCCGGTGCGATCTCACCTAGCGGGGTGGTCCATCCCACCAGGGCCGCGCCCAGCAGCAAGGCGACCCCGATGGCCACGAAGCGGAAGTAGGCGTCCACCCCGCCGAGACCCAGCCGCACCCCGCCGACCACCACGTGCGGGGAGTGGCCGGCGAGCGAGGCCAGGCCGGCGCTGACCGCCATCACGATCCAGAACCACCCCGGCGGGCGGGGCCAGGCCCCCCTTGGAATGTGGGCGATCCAGGCGCCGGCCAGCAGCAGGCAGGTGACCAGGCCGATCGAGCCCCAGGACGGGAAGTACGACAGGACGATGCTCAGGGCGGCGACGGCGACCAGCTTGGTGCCGGCCCACAACCGGTGCACCGGCGAGTCCACCTTTATCTCCCGCAGCAGGGTGATGCGCGCCGGGCGGTGCTCCCGCTCCGTCCCGTCGGGTTGGGCGTGAGGCGACCTCAGCACGCCGCCGCTCCCGTCCGCACCGCGTCCGCCACGATCCGACCCTTCTCGAGGCGGACCACCCGGTCGCACACCCGGTCCATCCCCTCGAGGTCATGAGAGATGACCACGACGGTCAACCCCTGCTGCGACCGGAGGTCGGCGAGGAGGCTGACGAGCCCCTCCTGGCTGGGCTCGTCCAGCCCGGCCAGGGGCTCGTCCAGGACGAGGACTTGCGGTTGGCGGGCCAGGATCCCGGCCAGGGCCACCCGGCGTTGCTGCCCGCCGCTGAGCTCGTCGATGCGCCGCTCCCCCAGCTCGCACACGTCCAGCCCCACCGACGCCAGCGCCGCTGCCACGGCGTCGTCGTCGTCCGCCCCGGCGGCATGCAGGTCTTTGGCCACCGTGGCCCGCTGCAGCTGCAGCCGGGCGTGCTGGAAGGCCAGACCGACCGTCCCGACCTGGGCGGTCACTGGCGTCCCGCCCAGCATGGCCACGCCCCGGGAGGGCCGCAGCACGCCGGCCATGATCCAAGCCAGGGTCGACTTGCCGGAACCGTTGCCGCCGACGATCAGCACCCCGTCCTGAGGCGCGATCGTCAGGTCGACACCAGCCAGGGCGGGCTGAGCCCACGGGCTGCCGGCCCCGTAGACATGGTGCACGCCACGCAACTCCACATGGGCGTCCCCTCGGGTCGGCGCCATTCCGCCCTTGCCGGCGCGGCCCTCGTCCGCCCGGGGGGCGGTCGAGGCCGGGCGCCCGTCGACGATGCGCCCGCCCGCCAGCCGGAAGGCCCGGCCGGCAACGGCGACCTCCTCGCGGCGGTGGGTGACGTGGACGACGGTCATTCCCAACCGGGCCGGCAGGTCAGCGAGAAGGGCAGTCAGGCGTTGCCGGCCTTCGGAGTCGACCATGGCGGTCGACTCGTCGGAAATGAGGAGCCGGGGCCGGCGGGCCAGGGCGGCGGCCACGGCGAGGCGCTGCAGCTCACCACCGGACAGGGTCGACGTCTCGCGGTCCTCCATGCCGGCCAGCCCCACGGTGCGCAGGAGGCCGGCCACGTCGACGCCGGCGGCGTCGTGCAGTCCCCAAACCACGTCATCGGCGACCCGCACGCCGAGGATCTGGGTCTCGGGGTGCTGCATCACCATCGCCGTCCCACCGGCCTGACCGAGCCCGGCGCTGCCCGGCCGGCGGATCTCCCCGGCCGTCGGAGACCGACCAGCCAGGATCCGGGCCAGAGTGGACTTGCCCGAGCCGTTGTCTCCCAGCAGCGCCACCAGCTCGCCCGGGGCCAGGTCGAGTGACACCCCGGCCAGGGCTTCACGCTCGGCGCCCGGATAGCGGTAGTGGACATCGGTCAGGTGCACCGGGAGGGGATCGACCGGGCCGTTGGTGGGCAGGAAGTCCAGGCGGTCTACGGCCCGAATCCACTGCAAGCGGTCGAGCACCGCGCCCAGGAGCACCCAGGCCAGAGCGGTAAACCAAAAAGTCCCCAGCACCACGATCACGCCGATGGAGATCCACCAGTCGCGCAAGGCGGCCGTCACAAAATGATCGAGCCAGCGGACCGCGCCGCCCGGGCCGGGCACCGTCTGGCCGATCCAGCGGTCCAGGCGGCCCACGCCGGGGACGACCCGCAGGGCCCGGGCCAGGTGGTGCCAGGCCGACGCGAAGGTGTCGCCGACCCGCTGCATCCCCCGCCAGGTGTTGCGGATCTGGTCGAGGGTCAACTTGCGCAAGGCGCCGAAGAGGGCCAGCAACCCGATGGAGACCGCCGCCAGCGCCGGGGCGATCACCCCGATGACGCCCAAGACGGCGGCGAGTGACCAGCCCCGCCGGCGGGCCGTGCCGATCAGCCCTCCGACGATGGCGCACTCCACCACATTGGAGACCGTGCCGGTCCCGGCCACCAGGAAACTCACGAGCGAGGCCGCGAAGGTGGCCGCCGCCAACGCCCGGAAGCGGTGGCGGTGAGCCACCACCCCGAGGGGCACCACCGCCAGAGCCGCCACCGGTCCAAGGTGCGGCAGGAACCAACCGATCACCGTCAACGCCACGCTCACCCCCGCCATCACGGCGGCGGTGGCCAGTTCGATCGGCCGCAGAGGCCCAGTGGCGCGGGGCTCCTGCGGCACGCCACCAGCCTGCCATCCCGGGTGCGGAAGCGGGCCTCGGGCCGACCCCTGACGCCCCGCTCATGAGGTCAATAGGCCCGGCAATCGAGACGGCCGAATCGGTAAGGCGGGAGGCGCGCACCGCGACGGCGGTCGTCGATGAAGCCCGGGCGCCTGCCGTGGGTCAGGCGCTAGGGACCGCAGCCGTCGGCGTGGCGTCGCTGCGGACCCGCCGGCTGACGTCGTTGCAGGCCTCGCAGACCGACTCGGGGATCACCCCGACCCGCATGAGCAGGGCGAACGCCTTGCACCCCAGGCAGTAGGCGAACACGGACTCGAGGAGCGCCGCGATCATCAGAAGGCCGAGCACCACGTAGCCCGCGCCCCGGTCGCCGAAGCCCAGGGCCAGCACCGCGGCCGTGACCGAGAAGACCACGCCCATGCCCTGGGCGAACCGCTTGGGCGGGCCCGGTACCGGCCGGGGGGCGACCTTGAGCATCGGGGTGAGCACCCGCACCGACAGCTGGCCCAGGGGGCTGAGCGTCGGCCCGGTCAGGACCCGGGCCACGAAACCGTAGGCCAGTGGGACGGTGAGCCAAGGCTGGTCGAAGATGACGGTTGCCGCGGCCAGGAAGAGGACGCCGCCAGCGACCAGGCGCGCCGAGATCTCGTTGACTGGGTTCGGGAACGAGAACATTTACCGGTAGCCGTAAAACCCGACCATGCAGGTCAGGTTACCGCCATCTCAGTGCTGAGGTCGCTCCCGATCACGTAGCGACCCCGGCCGCGGCTGCCGGCGAAGGAGCCCAGTGCACCGGTGGAGTCTGCCTTCCAGGCCGGTGCCGACGACGGTCTTTCTCGGCTAGCGGAAGTCCCGGGAGCGCAAGCTACTGCCTAGGCCGCTGACCGAGCCCGACTGCAACACCAGTGGGCGGATGCGCTCGGCCACCACGTTGATGACCGTCTCCACCCGCTCCAGCCGCCCGTCGATGACGAGTCCCGGGCTGGACCGAGCCACCCGCCGGTAGCGGACCCACACCCCCGCCGAGCAGATCACGTTGATCAGGCCGGTCTCGTCCTCCAGGTTGATGAACGTCACCCCCTGAGCTGTCGCCGGCCGCTGCCGGTGGGTAACGACCCCGGCGACGGTCACCCGGGCCCCGGCCGGCACCTGAACCAAACCGGCGGCGGTGACCACCCCGG
>DASXZS010000261.1:0-2579 GCA_036501785.1 Acidimicrobiales bacterium
AGCGGGAGTGGGCGAGGCCCGGCCATGACGGCGGGGACGGTAGCGGCGCCGGGCCCGGACGCGCCCGTTCGGCCGGGCACCGCGAATCGGTTTCCCTTTTTCCCTGTCCGCGGGCGACGATGGAGGGATGGTCGGACTGTCGCAACTTCTCGCCGAGCGCCTCCAGCAGGCCTTCGACACCCTCGAGCCGGGGGCCGATCCGGCGTTGCGCCCGTCCACCCGCCCCGGCGTCGACTTCCAGGCCAACGGAGCGCTGGCCCTGGCCAAGCGGGCCGGGGCCCGGCCCGCCGAGGTGGCCGCCGGGGTGGTGGCCGCGGCCGAGCTGAGCGACGTGTGCGACCGGGTCGAAGTGGCGCCGCAGGGGTTCATCAACCTCACCATCGACGACCGCTTCCTGGCCCGGTGCGTGCAGACCCAGGCCGCCGATGACCGGCTGGGGGTCGACCCGGCCCTGGTGCCGCGGCGGGTGGTGGTCGACTACTCGTCGCCCAATGTGGCCAAGGAGATGCACGCCGGCATCCTGCGCACCACCATCATCGGCGACGCCCTGTGCCGGATGCTCACCTTCGCCGGCCACGACGTCATTCGGGAGAATCACGTCGGTGACTGGGGCACGCCCTTCGGGATGCTCATTGAGCACCTGGTCGACATCGGCGAGGAAGAGGGGGCCCACGAACTGTCCGTGGGCGAACTCGACGTCTTCTACAAGCAGGCCCGCACGGCGTTCGACGCCAGCCCGGAATTCCAGGACCGCAGCCGCCGGCGGGTGGTGTTGCTGCAGTCCGGCGACCCCGAGACCCTGCGGCTGTGGCGGCTCCTCGTCGATCAGAGCGTGGCGTACTTCGAGGAGGTCTACACCAAGCTGGGCGTCCTGCTCACTCGGGACGACGTGCTCGGGGAGAGCTTCTACAACGACCTGCTCCCCGTGGTCATCGACGAGCTCGCGACCGCCGGCCTGCTGGTCGACAGCGACGGGGCCAAGTGCGTGTTCCCACCCGGTTACACCAACCGCGAGGGGGAGCCGCTCCCGCTGATCATTCAGAAGTCGGACGGGGGCTACGGCTACGCCACGTCGGACCTGGCGGCCCTGCGGGACCGGTTCGGGCGGTTGCACGCCGACCTGGCCCTGTACGTGGTGGGGGCGCCGCAGGCCCAGCATCTGGCCATGTGCTTCGACGTGGCGGCTGAGGTGGGCTGGGTGCCGTCGAGTGCCGCCGCGGTGCACGTTTCCTTCGGGAGCGTGCTGGGGGCGGACCGGAAGATGTTGCGGTCCCGGGCCGGCGAGTCGGTCAAGCTGGTCGACCTGCTCGACGAGGCGGTGGCCCGGGCCGGGGTGCGGGTGCGGGAGATCAATCCCGACCTGGACGCGGCGGCTGCGGCCATGGTGGCCCGCCAGGTGGGGATCGGAGCGGTCAAGTACGCCGACCTGTCGACCGACCGGATCCGGGATTACGTCTTCGATTGGGACCGCATGCTAGCGCTGGAAGGGAACACTGCGGTCTACCTGCAGTACGCCCACGCTCGTTGCCGTTCCATTTTCCGGCGGGGCGACATCGATCCGGCGCCCTACCAGTCCGGCGCCGTCCCCGTGCTCCTCCGGGAGCCGGCGGAGCGCGTGCTGGCGTTGGCGTTGTTGGGGTTGGGGCCGGCGGTGGCGTCGGTGTTGGAGTCGTGGAGCCCACACAAGCTGTGCACGTACCTGTTCGAGCTGGCCGGCGTGTACACGTCGTTCTACGAGAGTTGCCCGGTGCTACGGGCGGAGGATCCCGCCGTCCGGGACAGCCGGCTGGCGCTGTGTGCCTTGACCGCCTCGGTGCTGGCCTGCGGGCTCGGGGTGCTGGGGATCGAGGTGCCGGACCGCATGTAGGCGGGCCGACCGGGCCGCTCCCGGCTTGCCCCGGTACGCGCGTCGGTAGCCTCTTGGTCTATGACGCACACCCCCGCACCCGGGCCGGCGGTCCGGGTGGAATGCCGGGGCCCGGTCACCACGGTGATCCTGTCGCGGCCCCACGCCCGCAACGCCGTTGACCGCCCGACCGCGGAGGCCTTGTCCCGCGCTTTCAGGGAGTTCGACGCCGACCCCGATGCCGCGGTGGCGGTGCTGTGGGGAGAGGGCGGCACGTTTTGTGCCGGTGCCGACCTCAAAGCCGTGGGCGGTCCGAACTCCAATCGGGTGGCCGACGACGGCGACGGCCCCATGGGGCCCACCCGGATGCAGCTGTCGAAGCCGGTGATCGCGGCGGTGGCTGGCGCCGCCGTCGCCGGCGGGTTCGAGTTGGCGTTGTGGTGCGACCTGCGCGTGATAGAAGAGGATGCCGTCTTCGGCGTCTACTGCCGGAGGTGGGGTGTTCCCTTGATCGATGGTGGGACGATGCGCCTGCCGCGGCTCATCGGGACCAGCCGGGCCATGGATCTGATTCTGACCGGCCGTCCGGTCCACCCGGGTGAGGCCGAGCGTATCGGGCTGGCCAACCGCGTGGTCCCGACGGGTACGGCCAGAGGGGCGGCGGAGCAACTGGCTGCCCAGATCGCCGCCTTCCCGCAGACGTGCGTGCGCCAGGACCGTCTGTCAGTCCTGG
>DASXZS010000262.1:0-6466 GCA_036501785.1 Acidimicrobiales bacterium
CTGACCGGAATCAGTGGGCGAGGAAGGGGGCGACGTCGAGGACGCGGTTGTAGTAGACGTGACCGGGATGCCTGGTCGACGGCACGGGGACGAGACCGGTGAACGCCGCCCACAGCCGGCCGTGCAGGTCCGTGAAGGTATCCAGCCCGCCCGGTGAGATGTCGTTCGCGGTGGTGGCGAGGAAGGGCTTGGTCGATGTCTCCTGGCACGGGCCGGTGAGGGTCGAGCAGTACGCCAACCCGGTGGCGTACCCGTCGGGCCGGCTCCATACCCCTCCTGCGTAGAACAACCAGTAGCCGCCCGCCGGCGCCGCCACCATGGCGGGGGCCTCGACGTTCCCCAGCTCCCAGGGCGCGTCGTCCCCGAGGAGTCGATGCGGCTCGCCGCGGAGACTCAGCCCGTCACTGCTCAATTGCTGGGACCAGATGGAAGTCGGCACGTGGACGGCGTTGCCGTTGGTCTTCCAGACCAGGTACGTCGATCCGTCCGAGGCTCTGACGACCGACGGATCTATCGAGCCGCCCAGGTTGCGCTGGCACAGCATCGGCGACGACGTCTGGTCCCGGTAAGGGCCGGCGGGCGACGACGAGATGGCCCGACCGATGCACTCGAGGCCGCTGGGCTGCTCCTCGGTGCTGTAATAGAGCACCCACCCGGAGCTGGTCCGCTGGGCGGCCGGAGCCCAGGTCATGGTGATCGAAGGGGCCGCCCACTTGGGGAGGACCGGCAACGAGTCCGGGGCCTGGGTCCAATGGACGCCGTCGGTCGATATGGCGGTCGGCACGTTGCCCTGCCAGTCGGTCGTGCCGAACAGCACATACCACCCGTGCGACACCGCTGATTCCGCCGTGGCTTTCGACCACGGCCCCGACGCGTAGGCGTCCGGACCCGGGCCCTGATACGGAACGTCGGTGGGCGGCTGGACCCCGGCCGGTACCGGCAGGATGAACGGGTCGCCCACGTCGTTAGAGTCCACGGACTGAATCGGCCCTAGGAGGGGCAGGGCCGGCGGCCGCGGCGGGGCCGGGTCTACGGCCGCGGCGGACCTGGACGAAGCATCGATCCGGCCGGCGACGACCACGGCCGCGGCGACAGCCACGAGAACACCGACGGCGATCTTCAACGACTTGGCCAGGACCGGCATTGAAGCCCATCCTGGCAGCGCCCCCCGCCTATCGGGGCGCGGCGACCGGCCGGACATCCCGCGGCTCGGCCCGGGCGGGCCGCCGGCCGGTCCCGGTCTGGCGACGCTGCACCCGACGCCGGAGCTCGACCAAGCCGAATCCGGTGATGATCGTCAGCGCGACTCCGTAACTGATCCGGCCGGCCGCCACCTGGTGGGGATCGGCCAGGATGACGGCCGCGTAATAGGGCTCGGCCGCCAGCCCCAGCGTGACCAGCCACGGGCGGCCGGCGAGGGCGCCGAGCCCGGCCGCGGTCACCGCGTACCAGGGTTGGACGGGGGTGGTGACCAGGATCAGGGCGACCAACACGACGGTCAGGCCGAGGGCGGGTTCGTATCCAGCCCTCGCCACCTGGACTATCACCGCGGCCACGATGGCGACGGCCAGGCCGGTCGTGACCGGTCCGGGCAGGCCGAGGAGGCCGAGGAGGACGAACCGGCCGCCGCTGGTGTAGTGCTCTTCCTTCAGGTATCCGGGCAGGTAGCCGAGCACCCGGGTTCCGACCGCGATGACGTGCGGGAGGTATGAGATCACGCAGACCGCGACGGCTCCGATGACTAGGCGCCACCGGCCTCGGCGCCACCACGCCACGAGCGCCACCGCCGGGTACAGCTTCACCATCGTCGCCAGACCGATCAGGACCCCGGCCCAGCCGCGTCGGTCGCGGCGGAGGGCCAGCACCGCGGCCACCAGCAGAAGGATGGCCAGCCCATCGACGTGCCCGTTGCCGGCGAGCTCGATCACGGGCAGGGGGGAGAGCGCGTACCAGGCGACCTGACGCGGGTCGCGTCGCTGCCCGCGCAACGCGAAGGCGATCAGGACGATGGTGACGTCGTCGACCAGGCCGGCGGCCAGCTGCCACGGCCGGGAGCCGCCCGATCCCAGGGTCAACACGTGGACCGCCACGAACCAGGCCTCGGCAACGGGGGGGTATATCGTGCGGTCTCTAGGCCGGTTCAGCAAAGTGCAGCCGCTCGACAGGCGCACGTGCTGGCAGGTCGACGGGGCCGGCCACACACCGGACGACGGGCGCAGCCCGACCAGCTGGGGCGCGTCCGGCGGATACCGGTAGGGGTCGACGCCCGACAGCTGTACGTGGGCGTCCCACGAGTAGCGGTAGAGGTCGTTGGATATGGATGGCGTGGTGCCGCTGGCCGCCGCCAGGCGGAGGGCGACGGCGAGCAGCAATACGGCGGCGAGCGATACCCGGGTGTCCACCCGGTCGGCCGCCCAGCCAGCGACCAGCCAGAGCGGGACCCATGCCGTCACCAGCCCGATGAGCCCCCATCGGGCTCCGAGAAGTGAGTGCTGGCCCACCGCCCACGACAGCGCGACCCCGCCCGCCCCGGTGGCGGCCAGCAAGGGCAGGGCCCATCGATGCACTCTCACCGCAGCGATCCCGCCAAGTCGGCCAGGCCCCTCTTCAACGGCACCTGGGCCCGGAAACCGATCAGCTGGGCGGCCCGATCGGGCGAGGCGACCACGTGGCGGACGTCGCCCACCCGGTACTCCCCGGTGACGATCGGGCGGGGGGCGGAGGGCCCGTAGGCGTCGGCCAGGCCGGTGGCCAGGTCAAGGATCGCACCGGGTGCGCCCGAACACACGTTGACCGCCTCGAACGACCCGCCGGCCAGGTCGACCTGAAGGGCGGCGAGGTTGGCGGCAGCCACGTCGGTCACGTGCACGAAATCGCGGGTCTGACGGCCGTCCTCGAACACCCGGGGCGCCTGGCCTCGCCCCAGTGCGGTGCACCAGAGCGCGGCCACGCCCGCGTAGGGAGTGTCGAAAGGCAGGCGCGGCCCGTACACGTTGTGATAGCGCAGGGCCACGACGCTTGCCCCGGTCCGGCCACCCGCCTCGCGCGCCCACGACCCGCATAGGTGTTCCTGGCCGACCTTGGACGCGGCGTACACGGAGCGGGGGTCGAGCGGGGCCGTTTCGTCCACGACCGCCCACGTAAGGGCCGCCGCGCAGATCGGGCAGGAAGGGTCGAAGCGGCCCGCTTCCAGATCGGCAGCCCGTCGGGGCTCGGCCCGCACCGCCCCGTGGGAAGGGCAGCGGTACTGGCCTTCGCCGTAGACCACCATCGAGCTGGCCAGGACCAGCCGCCCGGCGAAACGCGACGAGGCCAGGGCGGCCAGCAGGTGGGCGGTGGCCATCTGGTTGTCGGCCACGTAGCCGGGGGCGTCGGCGAAGTCGACGCCCAGACCGACTCGGGCGGCCTGGTGGCAGACGGCGTCCATCCCCTCGACGGCTTGTACCGCCACCCCGGCTGCGGCCAGGTCGGCCCGGATAAGCTCGGATCCCTCTACCACCCAGGCCGGGTCGCGGTCTACGACGCGGACGTGATGACCGGCGTCGAGGAGGGCCTCGACCACATGCGAGCCGACGAACCCGCCACCCCCGGTGACGAGGACCTTCACCTCGAACCTCCGGTGATCGACGTCATCCTCCCGGTGCTGGACGAGCGGGCCGCCCTGCCCGGGGTGCTGGCGTCGATCCCCCACGGATACCGGGCGGTCGTCGTGGACAACGGCTCGACCGACGGCTCGGGCGAGCTGGCCGCCCACCTGGGCGCGCTCGTGGTGAACGAGCCGCAGCGTGGGTTCGGAGCCGCGTGCTTCGCCGGTCTGGTCGCAGCCGAGGCCGAGGTGGTGTGCTTCATGGACTGCGACGGCTCGCTCGACGGGGCCGACCTGCCCAAGGTGGCGATCCCGGTCCTCGACGGCCGGGCCGACTTGGCCATGGGCCGCCGGCAGGCCGGCAAGGGGTCGTGGCCGATCCATGCCCGGGTCGCCAACGTGGCGCTCGGTGCCGCCCTGCGGTCTCGGCACCAGGTGCGGGTGCGTGACATCGGGCCGATGAGGGCGGCCAGGAGACAGGCGCTCTTGGAGTTGGGGATCGTGGACCGGCGCTTCGGCTGGCCGCTGGAGATGGTCGTGCGCGCCGCGGACCAGGGTTGGCGGATTACGGAGGTGGACGTTCCGTACCATCCCCGCCAGGGTCGCTCGAAGGTGACCGGCACGGTGAAGGGCACATTGAGAACCGTGCGCGACATGGCGGCCGTGCTGCGCTGATCCATCCCGAACCTCGGGGTCGTCACTGCCCTCCTCCCTCGGCCATGACCCGACCGACACGGAACGCGTAGAGCACCGCCGAGAATCCGAACGCCACCCCTGTGAGCAGCAGCCAGCGGCCCAGGTAGGGGGACTCGGTCAAGCCGGAAGCGGTGTGGTAGGCCGGCTCGGACCAACGGAACACGAGGGGGAACGACACCGCCAGCAGGACCGCCGACAGGATCGTGGGCACTCGCACATGGTTGACCCATGGCACGCGGGGCAGCCGATCGGGGTAGCGGCGGGCGGCCACCACGGCGCCCCGGTCGGCGACGGCGTACAGCGGCCACAGGACCAGGTCGTGCGCGACCGCGGCCCCAGCGAACCAGACCAGGATCCGGATGCCTTCCGGCCCGGACAGGATCCGGGTGACGACGTAGCCGGCGAAGGCGAGACAGGCGATCAGCGACAGGAGGCGCAATGGACCCGCTCCGTAGCGGCGACGGAACCACCCCATCAGCCCACCTCCTTCCCGGTGAAGGTGATGCGGGTCACCCATTTGGTGTTGTGCACGCCGGGCGCGGCCGGGACGATGACGCGCGCCGGGTAGCCGTGATCGGGGGAAAGATCTGCGCCGTTCACCCTCAGGGCCAGCAGGGCCTCGCCGGCCCGGACCTGCTGGCCGGAGAGGGACGCCTGGTTGAACGCGCCCCGCCGTTCGAGCGATTGCACGTGGGCGCCGGTCGGACGGGCGATGCCGACCAGCCGGGCCAGGTCGGCGAGGCGGACCCCGGTCCAGCGCTGCACGGTCGACCAGCCCTCCACACACGCGATGGGCAGCTCGGCCGTGACCAGCGTCATGGACATGAGATCGGCCCGGGTCAGCTGGGCCGTGGTGCCAGTAGGACCTACCAACTCCAACTTCCAGCCCGGGCCGGTGTCCGACGCGGCGATGCCTGCGGCGGGGGCCGTGCGGTTGACCTGGAATGCGTTGGGGCCGGACCCGTAGGACTGGGTCCGGGGCGACAGGAGCGAGAGCGGCCGCAGCAACCGGATGCTCTGGCCCGCCGTCGCCAGGAACACGGCGAGGGAACCGCCGCCCACCAGGGCCAGCACGCCGCGACGGGAGATGGTGGCCGGGGCCGGGTGGGCCGCGACCAGGCTGCCTTCGGGAGGGTCGTCCAGCCCGGGGATGGGCGCTTCAGGCAGCGTTCCGGCCAGGCCGATGGTCAGCTCGGTGCGGAAGCGGCGCGAGCGCAAGGCCCGGCGCATCCGCCCGAACTTGAGGGCGGCGTGCAAGGTGAACCCGGCAATGAAGGCCCACGCCCCGTAGAAATGCCCGTTGTAGAAGGAGAATTTGAACGAGTAGTCGTAGTCGATGTTCAGGATGCCGGTCGCGAACTCGAACACCGCGCCGCCGACGAGGAGGAGCAGGCTGACCCGCTCGAGCAGGTTGGCCAAGGAGCGCAAGGGAGGCCAGGCGAACAGCCTCGGGATCACCGACCACAGCTTGGCGAGCAGCACCGGTACCAGCGCCAACCCGAGCAGGACGTGGGTCCCCTGGCTGACCCGGTACAGCCAGCTCGGGCTGGTCACCCAGTTGAATAGGTAAAAGGAGAGGATTCCGTGCTGAGGAGTCGTGTCGTTTCCGGCCAGCCGGGGGTCGTACGCAGCCCAGGAAACGAGCCCGGTGATGAACTCGATCGGTATTCCCACCAGGAGGACGACGCCGAATACCGACGTGAGCCATGGGCCACGTAGCGGGCTCTTCCACCGCGAGTGCAAGGTGGCGGGACCGGGCATCCGACGCGCCAACGTGGCGATCGAGCGGGCGCTCACGGCTGAGCCCCGCAGGCGAGCTGGACGAACCATCGGTCGGCTTCGTCCCACAGCGCAGCGATAGAGAAGCCGGAGCGGATGGCCACTTCGCCGATCTGGTCGGGGCCGACGCGGGCCCATAGGAAGCGGGGGCCGACGCCGCCGCCGTGTTCCACGTGCGCGTGGAAACGACCGGCTTTGACCCCCGGCGGGTCCAGCTCGACCAGCGCGGTACCTCCGGGCGTGAGGAGGGCGTGGATGCGGGTGAGGAGCAGGACCGGGTCGCCACCGATTCCGATGTTGCCGTCGAGGAGAAGGACCGTCGCCCATTCGCCGGCTGCCGGGACGTCGGCGAACACCGACACCTGGACCGCCGGCGCACCGCGGCGGCGGGCCGAGCGGACCGCA
>DASXZS010000263.1:0-11768 GCA_036501785.1 Acidimicrobiales bacterium
GGCGGAGACCCTCAATGCCTGAGCCGGGACCCCTGACCAACGAGGGTTTGTTCGACCGGGCCCGGCGGGTGACGCCCGGAGGGGTGAACTCCCCGGTCCGGGCGTTTCGCTCCGTCGGGGGCGAACCGTACTTCGTGACGCGTGGCGACGGGGCCTATGTGTGGGACGCCGACGGGAACCGCTACATCGACTACGTGCAGTCGTACGGGGCGTCGATCCTCGGTCACGCCCACCCCAAGGTGGTGGAAGCGATCACGCGGGCGGCGGGGGAGGGCACGTCTTTTGGGGCCCCGACGGCGCGCGAGGTGCTGCTGGCCGAGGAGATCTGCAGCCGGATCGAAGGCTGCGACGAAGTCCGGCTGGTCAACAGCGGGACCGAGGCGAGCATGTCGGCGGTCCGCCTGGCTCGGGGGGTGACCGGGCGCGACCGGATCATCCTCTTCGCCGGCTGCTACCACGGCCACAGCGACGGGCTGCTCGCCGGCGGGGGCAGCGGGGTGGCCACTTTGGGCCTGCCGACCTCGGCCGGGGTGCCCAAGGCGGCAGTGGCGGAGACGATCGTGGTGCCCTACAACCAGGTGCCCGAGATCGACGACGACGTGGCCTGCGTGATCGTGGAGCCCATCGCCGCCAACATGGGCCTGGTTCCGCCGGCCCCTGGCTTCCTGGAGGGGTTGCGGGACGCGTGCGACCGGGCCGGTGCCCTGCTGATCTTCGACGAGGTCATCACCGGCTTCCGGGTCGGCCCCGGGGGGGCGGCGGAGGTGTTCGGGGTGCGGCCGGACCTGTGGTGCTTCGGGAAAGTGATCGGCGGGGGCCTGCCGCTGGCAGCATTTGGCGGCCGGCGGGACGTGATGGAACAGCTGGCCCCCTCGGGACCCGTCTACCAGGCCGGCACCCTGTCGGGGAACCCGCTGGCCACCGCGGCCGGGCTGGCCGTGCTGGCCGAACTCGGGGAGGAGACCTACAAGGAACTGGTCACCCGGGTGGGCCGCTTCGCGGTCGGGTTGGCAGACGCCATGGGCCCGGGGGTGCATATACCGGTGGCGGGGCCGTTGGTGGGTGTGTTCTTCGGGGATGAGCCCGTACGCGACTACGACGGCGCTAAGAGGTCGGCAGCCACCGGGCGGTATCCGGGCCTGATGCACGGCCTGCTGGATCGCGGAGTGGCGATCGCACCCGGCGCCTACGAGGTCTTTTTCCCGAGCCTTTCGCACACGGACGCCGATCTGGCCCGGACCGTGGAGGCGTTCGCGGCGGCGGGGGCCAGGGCCAGTTAGGCGGCTTCGGGAACCAGGCGGGCCACGGCGGCCACGGCGCGGTAGGCGGCCTCGGCGGGGCCGAGCTCGTCGGGGCGCAGCAGATTGGCCATAATGCGGAGCACCCATTCCATCAGGCTGCGGCTGCGCATGCCCGTCGTCACCAGGACCTTCATCAGCTCGGGCCGGCCGATGATCCGCACGAAGGCCCGGGCCACCTTGTAGTAGAGGGCGTAGGCCTCGTCCAGCCGGGCCTCGTAGGTCTGCAGGGCCAGGCCGTCGCCGCTGTCCAGGGCCAGGTGGACCGCGTCGGCGGCGAACCGTCCCGACTCGTAGGCGTAGGCGATGCCCTCGCCATTGAAGGGGTTGATCGTTCCGCCAGCGTCGCCGACGACCAGCCAGGTGGGGCCGGCGTGCGGGCCTACGGACATGCCCATAGGGAGGCGGCCGCCAGTGGCGGGGCCGCAGGCGGTCTCCGGACGGATGTCCCAGGAGGGGGGCGCGTACTCGGCGAAGCTCTGCAGTAGGTGGGTGGTGTTGACGGCCTTCCACTGGTTGAAGGTGGAGAGCAGACCGATGCCGACGTTGATGCGGCCGTCGCCGACGGGGAAGATCCACCCGTACCCCGGCAGCACGTTGCCGGACTTGTCCCGGATGTCCAGCCAGCTGTCGATCCAGGGCTCGTCGTGGCGGGGCGACGTCCAGTACCCCCGGATGGCCATGCCCTGCGGGTAGGCCCGGTTGCGGCTGGTCCCCAGCGACCGGCCGAAGCGGGAGTTGGCCCCGTCGGCGACGACGGTGTAGCGGGCCCGGACCTCGACGTTGGCGGTGGTGCCGTCGGGCGTTTTGGTGCGGATCCGGGCGCCGCGCACCAGCCCGGCTTCGACCAGCGGCTCGGTGGCCTCGGCCCCGTCCCACACCGTCGCTCCGGCCTTGGTGGCCCGCTCGGCGATGAGGGCGTCGAGGTCCTTGCGGGTGATCACGTAGCCGTAGCCGGGCAGGTCCGGGTGGTCCGGCCACGTCAGCTCCAGCGTCCGGCCGAACCCGTGCGAGCGGAGGCCGGCGTAGCGGTGGCCGGCGCCGGCCAGCTCGTCGGCGAGGCCCATGTCCTCCAGCTGGCGGACCGCCCGCGGGGTGAGGCCGTCGCCGCATGTCTTCTCACGTGGGTAGCGCTTTCGTTCCACCATGACGACGTCGTGGCCGGCGGTGGCGAGCCAGTAGGCGCACGCCGCTCCCGATGGCCCCCCACCGATCACCAGCACCTCGCCGCGGCGGGAGGCGACCGGGGCGGGGTCGTTCATCGGGTGCAGGCTAGTGCGGTGGAGGGGCGTAGCTGGGCGTTGGTGGAGCCGGCGTGGTGGGAGGGCGCCGGCGGGGGCCGGCGGGGTGGGGGGGCCGGCGGGGGCCGGCGGGGGCCGGCGGGGGCCTACGACCGTTTCGCGACAAGTGAGGTGGCGCCGGCGTCGCGCTTGGCGCGAAACGGTCTTGTACACACTGTTTCGCGCCAACCGACGGGTGGCGCCCGAAGCGTCTGGCGCGAAACGGTTCGCGAGCGGCGCGGTTTCCGGACGCCGGCATCGCCACAAATGTCACACGCGCCCAAGGTGGGACCAACCCAGTTCTTACAAAGGGGGCACTGGGCCGCCATAACGTCACCGAAGGCCGTTAACCCGACAGGGCCGGTATTACGAAGTGGCGGCAGGCGCCCTCGGGTCCGGCGGCCGGCCTGCCACCCCGCCGGCCCGCCACCCCGCCGGCCCGCCACCGCCGGGTGGCTAACATCCCCACCTGTGGAGCAGTACCTGCCGATCGTGCTGTTGCTCGCCGTAGTGGCGGCGTTCGCCGGCGGATCCGTGGCCGCGTCACGGAAACTGGGGCCGAAGCGCCCGACCGGGGCGAAGGAAGGCCCCTACGAATCAGGAATTGCCCCGCGTTACCAGCCAGCGGCTCGCTTTCCCGTGCGCTTCTACCTGGTGGCGATGATCTTCGTCATCTTCGATATCGAGGTCATCTTCCTCTACCCCTGGGCGGTCATGTACCACCAACTGGCGACGTTCGGGCTCGCCGAAATGGCGGCGTTCGCCATCGTGGTCTTCGTCGCTTTTGCTTACCTGGTATCCAACGGTGCGCTGGACTGGGGTCCACGGCCTCGACGGGGCGGCCGCCCGCCGGCGGACCTGGCCCGCACCACTGGGGCCACCGTGCTGCGGGTGCGCCGGCCGCGCGAGCTGTTCGACGGGACCGAGCCGGAGCCCTTGGATGACGATACCGACGGTTCGGGCGACGGGGACCGCCGCCATGCCCACACGGCATAACGGCCGGCGCTGACCTCGACGCCCGACCACACGCCCGACTGGTCGCTCGCCGGTTGGCACGCCGGTCCCCGATGGTCCTACGGTGCGAAGCGAGAGGAGGAAGGCGTCGATGGGTCTGGAGAACCTCCAACACAATTTCCTGACCGGCACGCTCGAGGGCATGGTCAAGTGGGCGCGCGCCTCGAGTTCCTGGGCGGCCAACTTCGGTCTCGCTTGCTGCGCCATGGAAATGATGGCGGCCGGAGCCGCCAACTTCGATCTGGCTCGCTTCGGCATGGAGGTGTTTCGGGCCTCCCCTCGCCAGGCGGACGTGATGATCGTGGCCGGCCGGGTGAGCCAGAAGATGGCGCCGGTGCTGCGGCAGGTGTACGACCAGATGATGGAACCCAAGTGGGTGATCTCCATGGGCGTGTGTGCCAGTACGGGCGGGATGTTCAATAACTACGCCATCGTGCAGGGGGTCGACCAGATCGTCCCCGTGGACGTGTACGCGCCCGGGTGCCCGCCGGGGCCGGAGACCCTGATCCACTCCATCTTGACCCTCCACCAGAAGATCCGGATCGGCGAGATCTCCCGCCGGACGGCGACGGGCACCGGCGCCGGCATTCACCTCGACCCGTCCACCGAACGCCAGCCCCTGCGGTTGCCGGCCCAATGACCAGCGCCGCCGCTCCCGGTCCGCCCGCAGCGGACGAGGTGCCGGACGCGCCGGCCCCCGAGGACCCGCCTGCCGCCAACCTGCCGGCCGCCCCCATCCCCCCCACCGTCCACGGCTGCCCCCTGGACGAGCGGTCCGGCGCCCGAGTGGTCCACTGCAACCGCGACAGCTACCTCCCTCTCATGCGGGCACTCAAGGACGACCGCTACGACCTGCCGGTGGGCGTGACGGGTGTCGACTACCTGACCCACCCGGGGCGGGACCTGCCGGCCGGCATCACCGCGCAACGATTCGAGGTGGTGGTGGAGCTGCTCTCGCTTCACGACCGGACCCGGGTGCGAGTCCGCTGCCAGGTGCCCGCCGACGACCCGGCGGTCCCGACCCTGTTCGACCTGTGGCCCGGCACCGAAGCCCACGAGCGCGAGACCTACGACATGTTCGGCATCCGCTTCGACGGCCATCCCGACCCGTCCCGGATCCTCATGCCCGAGGACTGGGAGGGCCACCCCCTCCGCAAGGACTACGACACCGGCCACATCCCGGTCCAGTTCAAAGAGGCTCCCAAGTGAGCGACCAGCCCACCGCCGACCCGACCCAGGCCCGCAAGGTGAGCCTGCTCGACCGCGTCCTGGGCCGGGTCCCCCCTGGCGGCGATCAACTGACGCAGATCCTCGAGACCAAGACCGACGAGGGCAGTCAGGAGATGATGCCGCGGGCCCGCAGCTCCGCCCGGGAGCTGCGCGTGGAGACGGGGTCGGTGCTGCGCCTGCCCGAAGGGGTGCAACTCGACCCGGCCGACATCGACGTGGACGCCCCCGAGGACGAGACCATGATCCTCAACCTGGGACCGTCCCATCCGTCCACCCACGGGGTGCTGCGGGTCATGGTCGAGCTCGACGGCGAGACGGTGCTGCGTTCCAAGCCCGTGGTGGGTTACCTCCACACCGGCATGGAGAAGACCGCGGAAGAGCTGATGTACCACCAGGGCGGCACCAACGTCACCCGCATGGACTACCTGGCCCCGTTCTTCAACGAGCTGGGCTTCGCCCTGAGCGTGGAGCAGCTGCTCGGCGTCGAGATCCCACCCCGGGCCACCTGGATCCGCATGCTCATGTGCGAGCTCAACCGCATCAGCTCCCACTTCCTGTGGCTGGCGACCAACAGCTCCGACATCGGGGCCATCAACATGCTCGTGTACGGATGGCGGGATCGGGAGATGGTGCTGGCCTTCTTCGAGAAGGTCACCGGCCTGCGCATGAACCACAACTACTTCCGCCCGGGGGGCGTCGCTGCTGACCTGCCGGACGGGTGGCGGGACGACGTCCTCGCCCTGTGCGAGGCCATCCCCCGGCGCATGGACGAGTACGACAACCTGCTGACCGGCCAGCCGATCCTGCAGAACCGCCTGCAAGGCGTCGGCCCCCTTGACGCCACAACCGCGATCGGGCTCGGGCTGACCGGCCCGTTGCTGCGGTCGACCGGGGTGGCCTGGGACCTGCGCCGGGACCAGCCGTACCTGGCCTACGACGAAGTGGACTTCGACGTGATCGTGGGGACCCAGGGGGACTGCTGGGACCGTTACGCCATCCGGTTCAACGAGATCCGCGAATCGGTCCGGATCATCCGCCAGATCGTCGAACTGATGCCCCCCGGCGACTGGCGGACCCAGGACAAGAAGGTCACCCCGCCGCCGCGCAACCGCATCGACGAGTCCATGGAAGCCCTCATCCATCATTTCAAGCTGTACACCGAGGGCTTCCGGGTGCCGCCGGGCGAGGCGTACGCGCCCGTCGAGAGCCCGCGCGGTGAGAGCGGCTGTTACATCGTCTCGGACGGGACTGCCCGCCCCTACCGCATGCACATGCGGGCGGCCAGCTTCGCCAACCTGCAGGCCATGGCTCCCCTGGCGCGCGGCGCGTTCATCGCGGACACCATCGCCATCGTTTCGACGATCGACCCGGTGCTCGGGGACGTCGACCGTTGAGCCACCCGGGCGCGGGTTGGACCAGAGCAGTCGGGATGGGCAAGGATCGGGCGTGGCTCGGCTGACCCCCGACAACGAGGTACGGGCGCGCAGCCTCATCGCGCTGTACCCGCACTCTCGTTCCGCCCTCATTCCCATCTTGCACGTGCTCCAGGAGCAGGACGGCCACTTGACCGAGGACGGGATGGGCCACGTCGCCGAGTTGCTGGACCTGACGCCGGCCGAGGTGCGCGGCACGGCGACCTTCTACGACATGTTCCACTTCGAGCCGGTCGGCAAATACCTGGTGGCCGTGTGCACCAACATCGCCTGCATGCTGCAGGGGGCCTACCGCCTTCTCGAGCACGTCGAGGAGCGGCTCGGGGTGGCCCCGGGGGGGACGACGACGGATGGGATGTTTACCCTGGAGGACGCCGAGTGCCTGGCCCTGTGCGGCAATGCCCCGTGCGTCACGGTCAACTGGCGGTTCTTCGGTGATGTCGACCCGGAGCGGTTCGACGCCCTGATCGACGATCTGCGCGGCGGCCGGCTCGACGCCGAGGTGCCGCCGCACGGCACCCTCAGCCGGATCCGTCGGGCCACGGGCCTCCGGGCGAACGCAGACGCCGCCCCCGAACCCGCCGCCGCGGCCCACGGCACCGTCGACCTCGACACCCGCCGGACGACCGCGGCGGTGTCGTCCATGGACGGCGCCCATCTCGCCTCCTCCAGGCATGACGGTGGGAAATGACGATCACCGACGCGCCCCGCATCGTCACCGCTCGCTTGGGCAAGCCGCGGTCATGGACGCTGGAGTCCTACCTGGCGGACGGGGGCTACCGGGGCTGGCGGGCCGCGCTGGCCATGACTCCCCAACAGATCCACGACCATGTCAACACCGCCAACATCCTGGGCCGAGGCGGCGCCGGATTCGAGGCCGGGCGGAAGTGGGGCATGCTCCGCGCCGCCGAGCCGCTGTACCTCACCATCAACGGTGATGAGAGCGAACCCGCCACCTTCAAGGACCACGCCCTCATCGAAGGCGATCCCCACCAGCTGATCGAGGGTGCGCTCATCTGCGCCTATGCCATCAGCGCCGACCAGATTTTCATATTCGTCCGCGGCGAGTTCCCCCTGGCGATCGAGCGGCTGGAGGCGGCGCTCAACGAGGCCTACGCCCATGGGGCGGTCGGGCCCAACATCTTCGGCAGTGACTTCTCGGTCGACATCGTGGTTCACCCTGGTGCGGGGGCCTACATCTGCGGCGAGGAGACGGCCCTGCTCGAGAGCCTGGAGGGCAAGCGGGGCTATCCTCGCATCAAGCCTCCCTTTTTCCCCGCCGCAATCGGGCTGTACGGTGCGCCCACGGTGGTCAACAACGTTGAAACCGTCGCCAACCTGCCGTGGGTCATGCTCAACGGCGGTGAGGCCTTTGCCGCCCTCGGCGAGGGCCGGTCCAAGGGGACCAAGATCATGGCGCTGGCCGGGCACGTCAAGCGACCCGGCAACTACGAGCTGGAGTGGGCCAAGGCCAGCTTCCGTGACCTCATGTACGATCCCCGCCTCGGTGGTGGGATCCGGGACGACAACGAGCTCAAGGTGTTCATCCCCGGCGGGGCGTCGTCGCCGTGGCTGGGGCCCGAGCATCTCGACGTGCTGCTGGCCAACGAGGCCATCGCCGGCGTGGGATCCATGGCCGGGTCGGGCTCGGTGATCCCGATGGACCACACCACCTGCATGGTGCGGGCCGCCTGGCGCATCGTGCGCTTCTTCCACCGGGAGTCGTGCGGCCAGTGCACGCCCTGCCGGGAAGGGGGCGGTTGGTTGGAGAAGATCCTGGAGCGAATCGAGAACGGGCAGGGCCGGGAGTCCGATCTGGACCTGCTCATGGACGTGTGCGACAACATCTCCCCCGGTGTGACCTGGCCGCCGGCCCAGACGACCATCTGCGTGCTGGGCCCGTCCATGCCGCCGGCGGTGGCCGCCGGTATGCGCATGTTCCGGGACGAGTACCTGGCCCACGTGCGGGAGGGTCGCTGTCCGTTTCCGCCCGACCGGCTGCCGCGGAAGCTGGCCCGTGTCTGAGACGGCCGAACCCGCGGCGGCGCAGTCGCAGTCGGTTCCGGTGCGCCTGGTGCCCCGCCCGCTGGTGACCGAGAGCGCGGTCGGCACCGCGCCGCCCCCTGCGGCGGGGTCCGGGACGGTGACCATCACCATCGACGGCCGGCAGGTCGAGGTGCACTCCGGCCAGTGGATCATCCAGGCGGCCGACGAGGCCGGCGTGTACATCCCCCGCTTCTGCTACCACCCGCGCATGAAGCCCGTCGGCATGTGCCGGATGTGCCTGGTGGAGGTGGTGGGGCCGCGGGGCTCGTCGCTCATGCCCGCCTGCTACAACCCGGTCGCCGACGGCATGGAGATCCACACCAGCAGTCCCATGGCCAAGAAGGCCCAGGAGGGGGTGCTGGAGTTCCTGCTCGTCAACCACCCGCTGGACTGCCCCGTGTGCGACAAGGGCGGGGAGTGCCCCCTGCAGGACCAGACGCTGGCGTACGGGCCCGGGGAGAGCCGCTTTGTCGAGGAGAAGCGGCACTGGGAGAAGCCCATCCCCATCTCCGACCTGGTGTACCTCGACCGTGAACGTTGCATCCAGTGCGGCCGCTGCGTCCGCTTCGCCGACGAGGTCGCCGGCGATCAGCTCATCGACTTCGCCGAGCGTGGCGACGAGACCGAAGTGGCGACCTTCCCCGGCACACCGTACGCCTCGTATTTCAGCGGCAACGTGGTGCAGATCTGCCCGGTCGGGGCCCTGACCGCCAAGCCCTACCGATTCAAGGCCCGGCCGTGGGACCTGGAGCAGGTGGAGAGCACCTGCACCACCTGCTCCGTGGGTTGCCGGGTGGCGGCGCAGTCGAGCTCCGGCGAGCTGACCCGGCTCATCGGCGTTGACTCCGACCCGGTCAACTGGGCCTGGTTGTGCGACAAGGGCCGCTTCGCCTTCGCGGCCGCCACCGGCGAGACCCGCGTCACCGTGCCGCTCATCCGGCGGGGCGACGAGCTGGTGGAGAGCAGCTGGGGCGAGGCCCTGGCCGTCGCCGCCGAAGGCCTGGCCGCGGCCAAGGCCGCCGGCGGCGGATCGGCGCTGGCGGTCATCGGCGGCGCCCGCCTGCCCAACGAGGACGCCTACGCCTGGGCCAAGGCGGCCCGCCTGGCCTTGGGGACTGACAACGTGGACGCCCAACTGGGCGATGGCCTGCCGGCCACCACCGTCCTCGGTCTGCCCCGGGCCACTATCGACGAGGCGGCCGCGGCACCACTGGTGATCACCCTCGGCCCCGACATCAAAGACGAGCTCCCCGTCCTCTACCTCCGCCTCCGCGATGCCGTCCGCGAACAGGGCACCCAGATCGTCGAGCTGACGCCCGCCCCGACCGGGCTGTCGCCCTACGCGGCTGAGACCGTGCTGTACCGTCCCGGCGAGATCGCGGCCCTGGCGATGGCCGTGACCAGTTCCGGCCCGGTCACGGGCGAGGTGGCCGGCGTGGCGCCCGAGACCATCGACGCCGTGCGGGCCCACATCACCAGAGCCAGGGAAAAGAGCGACGGCGGCGCGCCACCGGTGGTCGTGATCCTGGGCCGGGCGTCGCTGGCCGAGTCCGAGGAGCAGGTGGCGGCCGCGGCCCGGGTACTGGCCGGCCTGCCCGGCGCGGTCTTCCTGTCCGCCTTGCGGCGCGCCAACGTGCATGGGGCTCTGGACATGGGGCTGGCCCCCGGAGTACTGCCTGGCCGGGTGGCGCTGGAGCCGGGCCGGGCCTGGTTCGAGCATTACTGGGCCGCGCCCCTTCCGGCCGAGACGGGACTGACCACGGCCGGGATCCTGGAGGCGGCCAGCCGGGGCCACATCGGTGGTCTGGTGCTGCTCGGCGCCGATCCGCGCTCGGATTTTCCCGACGCCCAGCTGGCCCTGAAAGGTCTCCTCGGGGCCCGGTTCGTCGTGGCTGTGGACACCCACCTGACCGCATCCTCCCGGGGCGCGGACGTGGTGCTGCCCGCCGCCATGTGGGCCGAACGGCGGGGCACGTTTACCAACCTGGAAGGCCGGATCACCTGGCTCAGCCACTTGGTGACCGCCCGCGGCGTGGCCTGGCCGGACTGGATCATCGCCAGCGAACTCGCCGCCCGCCTCGGCGTCGACCTGGGCTTCTCCAGCCTGGAGGACGTGTGGGACGAGATCGACCGGGTGTCGCCCCTTCACCAAGGCGTCACGTACGAGTCCCTCACCGGTGACCAGGCCCGCGACGGTCTGCTGGTGCCGATCAGTCGAAGTGCGGCCCAGCCCCGCCGTCGCCCCCGGCCCCTCGACCCTATGGCCGACCCGGGGATCGCGTCTGCGGAACTACACACCGTCGCCCCGACCGCCATGCTGCACGCGGTGGTCTCGACGGTTACTGAGCCCAACGGATCGGAGGCGCCGGCCGAGGTGGCGTCCACGGGCGGGCCGCCGGCGCCGACCATGGCGGTGGCCGGGGCCGGGGCGCCTGAGGAGGCTGCCGACGCCGTCCCCGAACCGCCGGATGCGCCGACCCGGTTGGGCCTGCCGTCGGTGGCCCCGCCCGTGGGTCCGTCGTCCGCCGGCGATCGCACCTCCCTCCGGCTGGTGGCACGCCGCACCTTGTGGGACGCCGGCACCCAGGTCCAATCCTTGCCGGCGCTGGCCGGGCTGCATCCTGAGCCCCGCCTGGTGCTGCACCCGGCGGTGCTGGCCGAGCTGGGCACCGCAGACGGCGAGGCGGTGCGGGTGACATCCGATCGGGGGTCGCTGGTCATCGCCGCCACTGGTGACTACGCCATTCCGCCCGGGACGGCGGTAGCGCCGTGGAACCTGCCGGGCGCCCATGCCGGCGACCTGATCGACGGAGCCCTCCCGTTCACCGAGGTGCGCGTGGACACGGTGGCAGACGGAGGGGGTGAGGCGCATGGGTGACCCGCTCTTCAACAACGGTCTCAACCTGGCGGTGTGGATCATCCTCCTCGTCAAGGTGGTAGCCATCTTCGCCCTGGTGATGGTGTCCGTGCTCTTCATGGTCATGTACGAGCGCAAGGCGGTGGCCTGGCTCGGGGTGCGCTACGGACCCAACCGGGCTGGCCCCAACGGCTGGCTGCAGTCCTTGGCGGACGGGACCAAGCTGTTGTTCAAGGAGGCCTTCACCCCCCGAGGCGCGGACAAGTTCGTGTACAAGGCCGCGCCCTACCTGATGCTGCTGCCCGCGCTGGTGGCCTTCTCCATCGTGCCCCTCGGCGGCACCATCACCGTCGCCCACCACACCACCGAGCTCCAGCTGGCCGACCCCCCGTGGGGCATCCTGTTCCTGCTCATGACTTCGGGCGTGGCCGTGTACGGGGTGATGCTGGCCGGGTGGGCGTCGGGGTCCAAGTACCCCCTGCTCGGGTCGGTGCGGGCCAGCGCCCAGCTGGTGTCCTACGAGGCGGTGTTGGGCCTGACCACCACGACCGTGGTGCTGGTGAGCCATTCGCTGCACACCAGCACCATCGTCGCCGCCCAGCATGGCGGG
>DASXZS010000264.1:0-7654 GCA_036501785.1 Acidimicrobiales bacterium
TCGTCCGTGCCACGCCGTGAACCGGCCGGGGGCCGGAACGACCGACAGGGCGCGCCCCACCGCCTCCCCCAGACGATCCAGCCCCGCGGCCCGCCCCACCAGGTCGACGGCCTCGGTGGCGTCGGAGATCGAACGTCCGGTGGCGCGGGCCACGGGTCCCGCTTCGCCCACCCCAGCCCTGGCGGCAGCGACGACGAACACATGGGCCAACTCGCGATCCACGCCGAGGGCAACCAGGGAGTCCTCCTCGGCCTTGGTGGCATCGGACGAGGTCGCGACCAGGACGGCCATGGCCAGCGGGGTGTCGCGGGCGATCACCCGGCTGATGTCGAACGTCTCCGGCATCGTCAGGTAGGCACGGGCCAGGCGCCCGACCGCATCGCTGATGGTCCCGTGCAGCGCAGCCTCGGCGTCGGCCGAGAGATCCCCGGCGCGCTGTTCCAGCTGCGCCCAGCGCTCTCCGGCCCCTACGACCTGACGCGCCGCCCAGAAGGCCGCAGCCGCATCCGCGACATCACGACCGAGCTCAGCCGCGGTCTCGTGGGCCCACACGATGCCCAGCTGGTCGACGATCTCGCCGGCGACATCGGTCGCCACCAGTTGGGGGTACAGGCGGTGCTGAGGGATCAGATCGCGGAACGACTCCCGAACGGGTGCCGGAAAGTAGGGGACGACGGCGTCCAGGAGCGCCGGCTCGCCGACAACGGACGACGCCTCTATGGCCGCCACCAGATCGGACTTGGCGTAGGCCAGCAAGACCGCCAGCTCCGGCCGGATCAACCCCGCACCCGCGTCGCGCCGGATGTGTACCTCTTCGGTGGCAGGGAGGAACTCGACGATGCGATCGAGTCGACCCGCATCCTCGAGGGTGTCCAGCAGGGCCTCGCAGGCGTCGAGCTCGCGAGCACTGGTCGGCACGGCCCGGCTTAGGGCGGCGACGCTGTGGTCCACTTGGCGCAGCACCTCCTGCGCCACTTCGTCGGCCGAACGCGACAGATAGCCGTCGCGTTCGGCCGGGTCGAGGCGTCCCTGTTCGATGGCCAGCGCCAGCAAGATCTTGAGGTTGACCTCGCGATCCGAGGTGGCAACGCCGGCGGCGTTGTCGATGAAGTCCGTGTTGATGCGGCCACCCCGGCGGGAATAGCGAATCCGGGCTCGTTGGGTGAACCCGAGGTTGCCACCCTCCGCCACCACTCGGGCCCGGACCTGATCAGCGGTGATTCGGACCACATCGTTGGCGTGATCACCGACGGCGCTGTCCGCCTCGTCCGGCGCCTTGACGTAGGTGCCGATCCCGCCCAACCACATCAGGTCGACCGGCGCGGCCAGTATCGCCGAAATCAGCTCGGGAGGGCTGAGCGACTCGGCGGCCACGCCCAGGGCCCGCCGGGCGGCAGGAGCCAGAGGCACCAGCTTGGCGTTGCGGGGCCAGACACCACCTCCGGCCGAGATGAGCCCGGTGTCGTAGTCAGCCCAGCTGGACCTGGGCAGGGCGGCGAGACGGCGCCGTTCTGCGAAGGAGGGACCGGGATCGGGGTCTGGGTCGAGGAACACGTGGCGATGATCGAAGGCGGCGACGAGCTTGATCGACTGGCTCTGCACCATGCCGTTCCCGAACACGTCACCGGACATGTCGCCGACGCCCACGACCCGGACGGGGTCCGTCTGTACGTCGATCCCGAGCTGGCGGAAGTGGCGGCGTACCGCCACCCAGGCGCCGCGGGCCGTGATCCCCATGGCTTTGTGGTCATAGCCTCGCGATCCCCCGGAGGCGAAAGCGTCCCCCAGCCAGAAGGCGTACTCGTCGCTCACCGCGTTGGCGAGGTCGGAGAAAGTCGCCGTGCCCTTGTCGGCCGCGACCACCAGGTAGGGGTCGGGCCCGTCCCGCGCCACCACACCCGGCGGCGTGACGACCTGACCGGCGACCAGGTTGTCGGTGACGTCCAGCAAGGCCCGCACGAAGACGTCGTAAGCGGCGCGCACGTCGTCGGGAGTGGGAGCGACCGTCGCTCCGAACAGGCGCCGCCGGCATACGAAGCCCCCCTTCGCGCCAGTTGGGACGATGATGGCATTCTTCTTGACCTGGGCGAAGACCAGGTCCAGTACCTCAGTGCGGAAGTCGGCGGGCCGTTCGCTCCAGCGCAGGCCGCCGCGGGCGATCAGCCCAGCCCGGAGGTGGATGCCCTCGACTGTCGGGCCGTGCACGAACGCCTCGACCTGGGGCCGGGGTGCCGGTAGGTCCGGCACTTTCGCGCTATCCAGCTTGAGCGTGAGCACGGACGGGTGGTTGCCGGCGGCGTCCCTCTTGTAGAAGTTGGTGCGGTTGGTGGCGTTGATCAGCTGCAGGTAGCCGCGTAACACTTGGTCCTGTTGCAGTTGCGGCACCAGGTCGAGCTCCGCCAGGCAGCGGGCCCGTTCCACCTCGTGCGCCGGGAGGGCACCCGGCTCGGCGGCCCCGGCGTCGCCGTCCGGAGCGAAGCGGGCCTGGAAATAGCCGATCAGGCTGCGGGCGACCTCCGGGAAAGCGACCAGCGGGTCGGCCAGGTCAGCGGCCGAAAATGCCGTGGCGCTCTGGAGGCGATAGCGCAGGTAGGCGCGCAGCACTGTCACCTGGCACCACCCCAGGCCAGCGACGGTCACCAAGCGGTTGAGGGAGTCGACGTCGGTCTCCCCGCTGGCCAGCGCCTCGAGGGCGGCGACCAGGCGCGGGCCATGAACTTCGGGCACGAAGCGCAGGGTTTCCGGTCCGTGCGGGGAATCGACGCGAACCCCGATGTCATCGATATGGACCGGCGGTTCTCCGTGGGGCCCTGGCCCCACCCGATAGGGCACCGCTTCCACCACGACGAGGCCGAAACTCTCCAAGACGGGCAGGAAATGGCTCAGCTCGATGCCGTGTTCTCCGTAGCGGCGGATACGGAAGTTGCATTCGTCGGACGCAATGGCCGGCCGGACCGCCAAGCGGTGGTGCCCACCGAAGGCGACGGCAGCGTCGGTGGTCCGGGAGTCCGAAAGAGCGGCCAGCGCGGCCAATTCGGCGACGTCGAAGGCGGCGTCTTCAGGAGGGGTGCTCTCCCGGTAACTGGCGGGCACCCGGGCCGCAAAGTCCGCGGCGGTGGCCGCGGCCTCGGGACCAGGCAGCAGGGCAGCTAGCTCCTCCGTCCACCGCGACGGCCGGGGCAGCCCCTCGGGATCCGGTGTCGCGTCGCGCCCAATCACAGGCGGCAGCTTCGCGCAGCCGACCTCGGTCGCGGCGCGGCTAGCGCCCGACGCTCAGGTCCGGAGGGGCGGTCGCCGGAACCAGGTGGCGCTCCGGACCGCGCTGTCTCAGCACCCCCGGACCGCACCTCCACCCCAGGTCGAAGCCGTCACCGAGCACTCGCACCGCCGCGATCCGAGCTCGGTGGGGAAGCCCGGCGTAGGTCGCCAGGCCGGCGCGCGCGGCCGCCGGCGTGAGACCGCTCCCCCGCCCATTGAGCACCACCAACCCGGCCTGGCCCTCGGCTTGGAGCAGCTTGTTGACGACGGACTTGGCGCTCGGCACGGTGCCGCCCCGCTCAGCTTGGCTGAGCCAGGACTTGACCTCAACCGGCTCGGTGCACACCAGCAGATCGGCGGTACGACCCTGACCGCGGCGGGCGGCCAGGGCGCGGACGTGGTGGCCCTCGGACGCCAGCTGGCGGGCGACGGCAAACTCATCGTGCGGCAGGCGCCGGGCCGACTCGTCGAGGCGCCCCGGCGGTCCGTTCGACTGGTGCCCACAGGGCATGGCCAAGCCGTCGACCGGCCGCCAGCTCCAGGAGGCCGGACGCGGCTGGGCCGGGGGCGTCATCCGGCCGCGCCGGGGATGGGGTCGGCTCGGGCGGCGTCGGCGGCATCCGGTCCGGCGGCGCCAGTCACCGGAGTGGCGGGATCCGGCCAATCGGCGCTGCCATCCGGCTCGCCGGCCCCGTCCGTCTCGCCGGCGCCGGCGAGCTCGGAGTACTGGAGGTCATGGACCAGCAACACCGGCCAGGCCGGGCCCTGCTGAATGAGCTGGGCCACCCGGCGCAGGACGGCGGCCTCCGGGGTGTCGCGGGTTCGGACCTCGCTGGCGACCCGGGCCGACAGCGCGAACCGGTAGCGGGTGAACAGCAGCTTGCCGTCGTCGCCGTAGGGATGCTCCGCCAGGGTGGCGTGCGTCTCTCCCTGGCGCAGCCGCCACCGGGCCTGCTCGGGTTCGGGGACGAGCGGGGCGCCGGCGAGACGACCCAGGGCGTCCGCCACCTCGTCGAGCGCCACCTTGGCGTCGATGAACAGATCAACAGAACGAGACATCACCATCCTCCTGGCGTGAGACACATCGGGCCGGGACCAGCCGGCGAGATGGCACGCCCGCAGCGTGCGAGACAGAGGATGGACCTCTCCACCCATCATGGCGGGTGGGTGTGACGGGGGCAAGGGGCGGACGCCAGACTCGGGCGGCAGACTCGGGCGGGTGAGCGTGGACGACCACATCGGCGGGGTGTGGGCGCCGGAGGTCCGCCAGCTCACCGCCGGGCTGGCCATGACCGTCACCCTGGTGGCCTTCGAGAGCCTGTCGGTGGCGACCATCCTGCCGGTGGTGAGCCGCCATCTCGGCGACCTCCGCCTCTACGGCTGGGTGTTCAGCGCCTTCTTCCTGTCCAGCCTGGTCGGCATCGTGGTCAGCGGGGCGGTGTCCGACCGGCGGGGCATCCGGTGGCCCCTCATCGGAGGCCTGGCAGTCTTCGCCGGCGGCCTGGTCGTGGCGGGGACTGCGCCTGACATGCCCGTGCTGGTGGCTGGCCGGGTCACCCAGGGGTTCGGGGCGGGGACCGTCCCGGCTGCGGCGTACGTGGCCATCGGCCGGGGCTATCCGGACCGCCTCCGGCCCCGGATGTTCGCGGCTCTGTCGACCGCGTGGGTCGTACCCGGCTTGGTCGGGCCCACCCTGGCGGCCCAGGTCGCCAGCCACCTGGGGTGGCGCTGGGTATTCCTGGGGCTCCTACCGTTGGTGGCCGTCGCCGCGGTGGTGACCTGGCCGTCGCTCCGGTCGGTGCCTGGGCACGCCGCCGGCGGAGATGCCCCCATCGCCCTTCCGGCCGCCTTGATGGTGGCGGCCGGCACCGGCCTCCTGCTGGCCGGGCTCACGGTGGTGCAGCCGGTGTACTCGGGACTGCTGATCGTGGGCGGCGGCGGCCTGGCGGTGCCGGCGCTGCGCCGCCTCACCCCAGCGGGAACCCTGCGGGCCCAGGCCGGGCTGCCGGTCGCGGTGCTAATTCGGGGCCTGCTGACGTTCGGGTTCTTCGCCGGCGATGCCTACGTGCCCCTCACCCTCACCAGCATCCGACACACCTCGACTACCTACGCCGGCCTGACCCTCAGCATCTCCACCATCGCCTGGACGGCCGGTTCCTGGCTGCAGGCACGCGCCGTGCGGAGCCGGGGGCCCCGGCTGCTGATCGCCAGCGGGCTGACCCTGGTGGTCGCCGGCCTGGCCGGGATGGTCGTGCTCGTCTGGTCTGTGGTGCCTGTCTGGGTGGCCTTCGCGGCCTGGTCGGTGGCGGGATTCGGGATCGGCGTGGCCTATTCGCCCATCAGCCTCACGGCCCTCGGCTGGGCCCGCCCGGGCGAGGAGGGCCGCATCAGCGCCTCCGTGCAGCTATCCGACGTGCTGGGCACCGCGCTCGGCACCGGCGTGGGCGGGGCAGCGGTGGCGGTCGTCCATCAGCACGGCGGCAGCCCCCGCCTGGGCCTGACCCTGGCGTTCGCGGCTGCGGCCACGGTGGCGGTCATAGGCATTGCGGTCAGTCCCCGACTGCCGGGACGCACGACCGCGCCAAGGGACCGGGAAGAGACCGGATGACTGGGCGGTTGGGACTAGCGATGACCGAACAACGAGACACCGCCGACTTCTGGTTCGACCCGCTGTGCCCGTGGGCCTGGATCACGTCCCGCTGGATGCTGGAGGTCGAGAAGGTCCGGCCCGTCGAAACGCACTGGCGCGTGATGTCCCTGGCCTACCTCAACCAGGGCCGCGAGGACGTGCCCGAAAGCTACCGGGAGCGGCTGGCCCAGGCGTGGGGACCGGTGCGGGTGTGCACCGCCGCCGCGGAGACCCATGGCGAGTCGGTCGTCGGGCCGCTGTACACCGCCATCGGTACCCGGTTCCACGACGAAAAGCTGCCCCGGGAGCGGGCGACGATCGTCGCCGCCCTCGAGGAGGTCGGACTGCCCGCCTCCCTCGCGGACGCCGCGGACAGCACCGACTTCGATGCGCCGCTCAAGGCATCCCACGACGCCGGGATCAGCCAAGTGGGTATGGAGGTCGGCACGCCGGTGATCAGCATCAACGGCAACGCATTCTTCGGGCCGGTGGTCACCCCGATTCCCCGGGGCGAAGTCGCCGGGCGCCTGTGGGACGGGGTGCTGCTGGTGACGGGCACGGACGGATTCTTCGAGTTGAAGCGGACCCGGACGCGCAGCCCCATCTTCGACTGACGCGACGCGGCGCCAGGACGGCCGAGACCGGCGAGAGCCATCCGCCGGGTGACTCTTTTTCCCGACTTAGAAGGTGATCACGCCGCGGAGGTTGCGGCCCTCGCGCATGTCCTCGTAGCCGTGATTGACCTCGTCGAGGCGGTAAGTGCGGGTCACCAGCTCGTCCAGCTTGAGCTGACCATCCGAGTAGAGGCCGAGCAGCTTGGGGATGTCGGCCCGGGGGTTGGCGGACCCGAAGAGGGAACCGACCACCTGCTTCTCCATCAACGTCAGGTCCAGGGCGCTCATCGAGACCTGCACCTCCGATGCGGCGTGGATGTTGGTGATCACCACCCGGCCCCGTTTGGCGGTGACCGCCAGGGCGGCGGCGATGGCCTCACCCTGGCCCAGTCCCATCGTCATGATGACCTTGTTGGCCATACGGCCCTCGGTGGCGGCGCCGATCATCGCAGCCGCGTCCTCGAGCGACGAGGCGGTGTGAGTGGCGCCGAACTCGATGGCCTTCTGCCGCTTGAACTCCACCGGGTCGATGGCGAAGATGTGACGGGCGCCGGCGAGCTTGGCTCCTTGAACAGCGTTGATGCCGATGCCGCCGACTCCGACGACGGCCACGTCCTCGCCCGGTGTCACCCCCGCCGCGTACACCGCGGAACCCCACCCGGTCACCACGCCGCAACCGAGCAGGCAAGCCTTGTCGAGTGGAACGTCGGCGGCGACCTTGATGCAGCTGGCCTCGTTGACGACGGTGCGTTCCGCGAAGGTGCCGAGCAGGCACATCAGGCGCAGGTCGGTGTCGTGGGCGTGGTGGCGGGCGGTGTGGTCGGCGATCTGCTTGCCGGCGGCCAGGAAGGCGCCCAGGTCGCACAGGTTTTCGTGGCCGGTGGCGCAGGAGGGGCAGCGTCCGCATGAGGGGATGAACCCGAAGATCACGTGGTCGCCCGGGGCCAGCCAGTCGACGCCGGGGCCGATCTCCTCCACCACGCCGGCGCCTTCGTGGCCGCCGATGATCGGCAACGGGAAGGGCAGGTCACCGGTCAGCAGATGCTCGTCCGAGTGGCACAGCCCCGAACCGACCAGCCGCACCAGCACCTCGCCCTTTTTCGGAGGATCGAGATCTATCTCCTCGACGCTCCAGTCCTTGCCGACCTCCCAC
>DASXZS010000265.1:0-2749 GCA_036501785.1 Acidimicrobiales bacterium
CGGCTGTGGCACGCCGCGGTCGCCAGCGGCCAGTCGCTGCGGGAGCGGGCCGCCCCGGCGACGACGGTCACCTGTTGCCTCTCGAAGGGCCTGGGGGCGCCGATCGGTTCGCTGCTCGCCGGGCCGACTGACCTGATGGCGGCGGCCGTGGTGGAGCGGCAACGCCTCGGCGGGGCCATGCGCCAGGCCGGGGTGATCGCGGCGGCCGGGCTGGTCGCCATACGGACTGGGGTGGCGCGTCTCGTGGAGGACCATGAGCGCGCTCGCCGGCTCGCGGTGGCGGTGGCAGACCGGTGGCCCGCGGCGGGTGTGGATCCGAAGGAGGTGGCGACGAACATCGTGGTCTTTTTCCATCCAGATGCCGACGGCCTGCTGGCCTACCTCAAGCAGCAGGGGGTCCTGGCGGGGACCGTGGCGCCCGGGGTCGTCCGGCTGGTGACGCACGCCGATGTCGACGACGCCGGTATCGAGGCCGCCTGCCGGGCCATCGCCGGCGCGCCCGACCGCTGAGGGTTCTGGGTGGCCGTCCTGGTGACCGACACGCCCGCGACGGTGCTGGCCGTGTACGCCCACCCCGACGATCCCGACGTCTCCGCCGGTGGCACCCTGGCCCGCTGGGCGGCGGCGGGCGCCGCGGTGCACGTGTGCATCTGCGCCGACGGGGACAAGGGGTCGTCCGATCCCGACGCCGATCCGACCGCCCTGGTCGGCCTCCGGCGGCAGGAAGTGTCGGCCTCGGGCATCATCCTGGGCGTCAAAGTCCATCACTGGCTGGGGTTCCGGGACGGCGAACTGGACGATCAACGACGCCTGCGAGCGCGCCTGGTGGCCCTGGTGCGCGAGGTCTGCCCGGATGCGGTGGTGGCGCCGGACCCGACCGCGGTCTTCTTCGGGCACCACTACATCAACCATCTCGATCACCGCCAGGTGGGATGGGCCGCCCTCGATGCCGTGGCGCCGGCGGCGGGAAATCCGCACTACTTTCCCGACGCGGGCCCCGCGCACCGGGTCGGGCTGGTGTACCTGTCGGGCACCCTCGAGCCGGACATCTGGGTCGACATCTCTGAGACGATCGATGTCAAGGCGGCCGCCATCGCCTGTCACGAGAGTCAGGTCGGGGACAACGGCGAATGGCTGCGGAGCGCCGTCCGCCAGCGGGCTGAGGACGCCGGCCGGGAGGCGAATGTGCGGTTCGCGGAGGGGTACCGCCGCATCCAGCTGGCCTGACGGGCCGCTCTGCCAGACTGCAGGAGTGCGGCAGGGCCCGGCGGCGAGGAGCATCCTGCACGTCGACATGGACGCGTTCTACGCGGCCGTCGAAGTCCTCGACGACGCCACGCTGGCGGGCCGGCCTGTGATCGTAGGGGGGACCGGGCGCCGGGGAGTGGTGGCCTCGTGCTCGTATGAGGCCCGGGCCTACGGGGTCCGGTCGGCCATGCCCTCGGCCCGGGCCCGACAGCTGTGTCCGCACGCCGTGTTCGTGGCCGGCCACTTCGATCGCTACGCCGAAGTGAGCGGCCGCATCCACGCTGTGTTCGAGCGGTACACGCCTCTGGTCGAAGGCATCTCCCTCGACGAGGCGTTCCTGGACGTGACCGGGGTGGACCGCCTGTTCGGCCCGGCCGAGGGCATCGCCGCGGAGATCCGGGAGCGCATCGGGGTCGAGCTGGGGCTGTCGTGTTCGGTCGGAGTGGCCCCGGTCAAGTTCCTGGCCAAGCTGGCTTCGGAGGCAGCCAAGCCGCGGGCCACCCTCCGCGGGGTGCTGCCGGGATCCGGTGTCCTGGTCATCCGACCCGGCGAAGAACTGCGGTTCTTGCATCCATTGCCGATTGAGTCGTTGTGGGGCGTCGGGCCGGCGACCGCCACCCGCCTGCGGCGGCTCGGAGTGACGACGGTCGGGGAACTGGCGTCGGTGCCGCCGGAACGCCTGGAAGCGGTGATCGGCCGGGCCCACGGCGGCCACCTGGCCCAGCTGGCGCGGGGCATTGACGACCGGGCGGTGGAACCCGATCGGGAGATCAAGTCGGTCAGCCACGAGGAGACCTACCCGGTCGACCTGTTCGAGCGTGGCGAACTGCAGGGCGAGCTGGTGCGCATGGCGGACTCCGTCGCCAGCCGAATGCGCCGGGCCGGGTTGGTGGGCCGTACCGTGACATTGAAGGTGCGCTACGGCGACTTCGTCACCCGCACCCGGTCCCGGACCAGCCCGGACCGCCTTTCCGAGGGCCCGCCGATCGCCACCATCGCGGGCAGGCTGCTCGACGACGTGGACCTGAGCCCCGGTGTGCGGCTGCTGGGGGTAGGCGTGTCCAACCTCACGGCAACTGCGGTGGCGTCGGCGGAACAGCTGCGTCTCGACTTCGCCGCTCCGGGCCGGCCGGACTTGTCCGGCCGCGCCAACCGGGCGACGGGGCCGAAATCGTGGCGACACGCATCGGGTGCCGTCGACGCGGTCCGGGACCGGTTCGGCGACGGCGCGGTCGGCCCGGCCACTCTGCTCGGTCCCGCGGGCCTCCGGGTCAAGCGACCCGGCGACACCCAGTGGGGGCCGGCGAGTGATCCCCACTCCGACTCCGAACCGCCTGGCGGGCCGGAGCGGCGGGGCGAGCCGGACGTCTGAGGGCGGCAAATAACCGAGCGCGTTGCTGTAGGTTGCGACCGGGCGCGAAAATGACGCCCACGGAGGGCTCCAAGTGCCGCTGAACGAGAATGAAGAGCGCATCTTGCAGGAGATCGAGCAGCGCTTCTA
>DASXZS010000266.1:0-4213 GCA_036501785.1 Acidimicrobiales bacterium
CCCGGCGCCGGATCCACCTTTGAAGATCGTCCCCTCCTCTGTGTACCACTTGAGGATCGAATCCATGGAGTCATCGACGGCGAGGATGAAACACGCGGAGCCCTGCTGCGGGACGCCCTCCACGCCGATGTTGAACCACACCGGCGAGTTGAAGGCGGCCTTCTGGTGGATGATGAGGTACTTGAGCTCGGCCCGGAAGGCGTCGGCCTCTTCGTCGTCGACGAAGTACCCGTCCTTGTGCCCCCAGCCGGTGATGGTGTCCGCCACCCGGTCGGCGACCTGCCTGAGGGACCACTCCCTCTCGGGCGTGCCCAGGGTCCCCCGGAAGTACTTCTGGGCCAGGATGTTGGTGGCGTTGAAGCTCCAGCCGGCGGGGACCTCCACGCCGAGTTGCTCGAAGGCGACCGCTCCCGTGGCGTAGTTGACGATCCGGGCGTCCCGGCGCTCCCACTGGACGGTGTCGTAGGGATCCTCGCCCGGCGTGGTGAACTGCCGGTGGATGCCGATGCCCATCCGCTCTGGGGCGATAGCCATTCCACTTACCTCCTGGAGAGTTTCGTCGTTACCACAACCGGTTGTGGTCCTTGGTCCTCGGGACGGCCGGAACCCACAACATGAGGACTGAATTACATCATCGTAGTTCCACTGATGTCAACCGTTCACCAGGAGAAAAAGTGCAGGTCAGCGACTGCTCGCGAAGGTTTGCACTCTCGGTGGGCGCGTCTGCCTGTGGCACGGTAGGCGCGGTGAGCTGTGGAGCGACAGGGGGCGGAGCCTGTGTGTTTCCTGCGGATAGCCCACCGCTTCGTCCACAGGGCGGGCGTCTCACCGAAAAATTACCTCCAAAGCGTGATGATCCGGTCCCTCGGGGGTAGAGTCAGTTCAGAGCCGCCGAAGCTGCCCCCTCGGCGGTCATAAACCCTGGCGCCGGCCCCCTCGTCCCCGCCCCTTCGACAGGGGGCCGCGCCGGGGATACCTCCTACACGGAGGTCCGTACACGAGATACCCGGTCCGACGGGCCGGGTATCGTTTTGTCCCCATGGCCGTAGTGATCGCCCTGGACGCCGGTACGACCGGGGTGCGGGCCCTGGCGGTCGGTGAGGATGGCGCCCCGGTGGGCGCCCGCTACCGGGAGTTCCCCCAGTACTTCCCCCGCCCAGGATGGGTCGAGCACGACGCCGAGGAGATCTGGGCGGCCGTGGCGGCCACCCTGGCCGACCTGCTCAGCACCCTCGACCAGGCCGTGGCGACCATCGGGATCACCAACCAGCGCGAGACAGTGGTCGTCTGGGACCGCCGGACCGGCCAGCCCCGCCACCGGGCCATCGTCTGGCAGGACCGGCGCGGCGTCCCCCTGTGCGAGAAGCTGGAAGCCGCCGGCCACCTGGACCTGGTGCGGTCCCGCACCGGGCTGGTGCTCGACCCCTACTTCTCGGCCACCAAACTGAGCTGGCTGCTCACCGAGGGTGGCGTCGTCGCCGATGCCCAGTTGGCGTTCGGCACCGTCGACAGCTGGCTGCTGTGGAAGCTGACCGGCGGCACGCGGCACGCCACCGACCCATCCAACGCCTCCCGCACTCTCCTCTTCGACATCCGCCGGCTGGCCTGGGATCCCGAGCTGGCCGACCTGTTCGGGGTGCCGGCTTCCATCCTGCCGAAGGTGGGCTCCACGAGTGGACGGCTGGGCACCACCGCCGCCGGCGTGGTGGCGGGTCTGCCGGCTGGCGTGCCCATCAGCGGCGTGGCCGGGGACCAGCAGGCGGCCCTCTTTGGCCAAGCCTGCTTCCAGCCGGGGATGACGAAGAACACCTACGGCACCGGCAGTTTCGTGCTGATGAATGTCGGCGACCGCTGCCCGGATCCCGTCCCCGGCCTGCTCACGACCGTGGCCTGGGTGCTGGAGCGGCCCGCCCAGCTGGCCTACGCCCTGGAAGGGGCCATCTTCGTGACCGGCGCCGCCGTGCAGTGGCTGCGGGACCAGCTGGGGCTGATCGCCGCTGCCGCCGAGGTCGGGCCGCTGGCAGCTTCCGTCGCCGACACGGGCGGGTCCTATCTGGTGCCGGCGCTGACCGGCCTAGGTAGCCCGTGGTGGGACCCGCACGCCAGGGGGACGTTCGTCGGGGTAACGCGGGGCGTTGGGAGAGCCCAGCTGGCGCGGGCGGTGGTCGAAGCAATGGCGTTCCAGACCCGCGACGTCGTCGACGCCATGCAGGCCGGGTCAGGCTATCCGCTGGCCGAGCTCCGGGTGGATGGGGGCGCCTCGGTAATGGACCTCCTGCTGCATTTCTGCGCCGACCTGCTGGGTGTGCGGGTGGTGCGGGCGGCCGTAAGTGAGACCACCGCCCTCGGGGCGGCCCTGCTGGCCGGCCTGGCCGAGGGGGTGTGGGCGTCCCCGGCCGAGATCGCGGCCCGCTGGGCACCCGACGCCATCGTGGACCCGGCGCCAGACCGGACGACGATGGAGAACGCTTACGGGGGTTGGCAGCGGGCGGTCGAACGTTCACGAGCCTGGAGCGAACCATGAGCCCTCTCCGCATCGGCGTCCTCGACGCCGCCCGCATCGCTCCGACCGCGGTCATCGTGCCCTCGGCGCACGTGGCCGGCGTGGCCGTGACGACAATCGCGGCCCGCGACCCGGCCAAGGCCGCCGACTTCGCCCGCAAAAACGGCATCCCCAATGTGGCTGCGACGTACGAGGCGATGCTCGAGGACGCGGACGTGGATGCAGTCTACAACCCCGCTGCCCAACGGGCTCCACGCCGAGTGGACGATCAAGGCCCTGGAGGCCGGCAAGCCGGTGCTGTGCGAGAAGCCGTTCAGGGCCAACGCCGCCGAAGCCGAGCAGGTCGCGGCAGTGGCCGCCCGCACCGGGCTGGTGGTCATGGAAGCGTTCCACTACCGGTACCACCCGATGTTCCAGCGAGCGGTGGACATCGTGCGCGGCGACGAGCTCGGAGCATTGCGGCGAGTGGAATCGGCCCTGTGCTTCACCCTCCCCCGCTTCTCCGACATCCGCTACCAGTGGGACCTGGCCGGCGGGGCCACCATGGACGCCGGCTGCTACCCCATCCACATGGCGCGGACGCTGGGAGGCGAGGTGCCCGAAGTGACCGGGGCCACGGCCAAGCTGGCACGGCGACCAGATCGACCGGGCCATGACGGCTCGAAGCCTTCCGGGCCGCAGTGGCCGATGGCGCCCCGACGCTCACCCCGCCCGCTGACTCGATCGCCAACATGCGGGTTGTCGACGCCGTCTACCGAGCGGCCGGGCTGCGGCCGCTTGGGGTGGAGGCGTAAGGGGCCCCGCGGGGCCGGCGGAGGCCGGCGGCGCAACGAGCGCCCCACCTAGGATCCCCGCCGTGACCCACTTCGCCCAGGACGAACGGCAGGCCTTGTGCGACCTCTTTCTCAAGGTGGGGCCGGACGCCCCCACGCTGTGCGAGGGATGGACTACCGGCGACCTGGCCGCCCATCTGGTCATCCGGGAGCGCCGGCCCGACGCGGCCGCCGGCGCGCTGTTGCCCCCGCTCTCCGGCTACACCAACAAGGTGCTGCGGGCCACCAAGAATGGCAGGCGCTGGGAGCAACTGGTGGCTCGGTTGCGCTCCGGACCGCCGATACCACTGCGGCTGGTGGACGAGGCCATGAATACCGTCGAGTACTTCGTGCACCATGAGGACGCGCGGCGGGCCGTCCCCGGTTGGGAACCCCGCCAACTCGACCCCGCCGAGGAGAGGGCCCTGTGGAGCCGCCTCCGCATGGGGGGACGGATGCTGGCCCGGCGGGTACCGGTCGGGTTGGTGGCGGAGGCACCCGGTTTCGGGCGGGCCACCCTCAAGGGCGGCGAGCCGGTCGTGACCGCTCAAGGCGCGCCCGGCGAGCTGGTGCTGTTCATCTTCGGGCGAGGGGCGGTCGCCCGCGTCGAGTACGAGGGCGACGAGATCTCGGTCGAACGGCTGCGCCACGCCCGCCTCGGCCTCTAACTGTTATGGAATGGCTTGTCAATAGGGGGGATCATCTGCTGGTCAGTTGGTTTTTGGGGCGCGCTCGATTTAGAGGTGTCGTTGTCGATGTCGGCTTTGTGGCAGCGTCGGGCGTTGGAGTTTTTGCCCGGTGCTGATCTCATCGGAGGGCTGTCAAGGCCGGCCGCAGGCCGCCCCGGAGGGCAAGCCTTTACAGTCCGGTCAGTTGGGTTCGCATACTTGGATGAGGA
>DASXZS010000267.1:0-9553 GCA_036501785.1 Acidimicrobiales bacterium
CCCAGGCGGCGGGTACGCTTACTCGACTTCTTCTCCAGAATGTGGGATCGGAACGCCTGACGGCGACGGAGCTTCCCACTCCCGGTGATCTTGAACCGCTTGGCGGCGCCTCAGTCAGTTTTCATCTTCGGCATGGGACTCCTCAGTCGTCACTCGGCGGCTTGGGCGCTGCTACTGCGTTCTTCGGGGAGGTCTGGGCGGGCGGTGCCGGCGGCGGTGGGAGCCGGGGTCGGAGCCCGCTCGTCGTCGGCAGCCGCCACGGGGGCTGATTCGGCCGCCACCGGTTCGGACGACGGGCTGGACGGGCTGGCGCCGTTGGCGGAGGGCTTGCGGGCCTGACCCCGGCGGTCGGGTGCCAGCACCATGATCATGTTGCGGCCATCCAGTTTCGGGGCTGCCTCGACCTTGGCGACCGAGGCGACCGTCTCGGCCACCTGATCCAGAATTCGCTTCCCGAGCTCCGGGTGGCTCATCTCTCGTCCCCGGAACATGATCGTGATCTTGACTTTGTGCCCTTCGCCGAGGAAGCGGGCGACCTGCCGGGTCTTGGTGTCGAAGTCGCCGACCCCGATCTTGGGGCGGTACTTCATCTCCTTGATCCCCGTACTGGTGGCCTTGCGTCGGGATTCCTTCGCCCGTTGGGCCGCTTCGTATTTGAAGCGGTTGTAGTCCATGATCCGGCACACCGGAGGGTTGGCTTCCGCCGCTACCTCCACCAGATCCAGATCCAACTGGCGGGCAATGCTGAGCGCCTCCGGCAGCGGCTTGATGCCAAGTTGCTTGCCGTCCGGGTCGATGAGCAGCACTTCTCGGGCTCTGATTCGATCGTTCGTACGGTGCTCGTTCTGGTCAGGTGCAGCGGCTATGCGGCATCACTCCTTGAGTACAGTCCCCCTCTTCAACCACGAAAAAAAGGACGGGCGTCAGGAAGCAACGCCCGCCCTCGCGGTCGATCGACCCGGACGCACCGGCGCCCAAAAGTCGACGGTGGCCGGGTGGGGGTCGTGACCCCGCTTCCCGTATTCGGTTTCTTTCAACATAGGGTAGCGCAATGAGCACGTTGTGGACGCCCGAAGGCGAACGACCCATCCGCCGGGACCCACCAGCGGAGGCCGCCCGCCCCCCTGTCGCCCCGGGAACGGGCGAGGAGCCAACCGAGGAAGAGATGCGGGCCCGGATGGACGAGTTGCGCGAGCAGCTGGCCCATACCCCCGCCGAGGTGGTCATCGCCAACCACGCCTTCGGTCTGTTCGAGCTGGCCGCCCTGCACCTGTCGCTGGCCCCGCCCCAACTCGAGGAGGCCCGGCTGGCCATCGACGCCCTGGCCGCCCTGGTGGAAGGGCTCGGTGAGCGCCTCGGCGAGGCCTCCACCCAGTTGACCGAGGGCGTCAGCCAGTTGCGCCTGGCCTATGTGCAGATCCGCACGGCTGCCCAACCGGCCGACGCGGCTGATACCGGCGAAGGCCGGTAGTCGGGGTAGGGCGACCGCAGCCCGACCCGACTCGTATTTGGCGCGATTAAGTCGCGTATAACGCGACAAATCGCGCTAAATCCATCCACATCCACCGTCGACCCGGTCGACCCGGGCGGGTCCCTACACCCCGCCGGTCCCGCCGGCGCCCGCTCACCCCGCCGGCCCCGACGGCCCGGCCCGCAGGTCTGCCGCCTCCCAACGCCCGCCCCGCCCCGCCAGCAGGCCAAAACTGACCACCGTCCCCACCGCCACCACCCTCGACCCATCGGCGATCTGGGTGCAGTGGAACGGGTAGCGAATCGGCCCTGCCTCGACTTCCCCCAACCCGACCGCCTCGTCGAACTTCACTACTTTCCCCTGCCGGCGAGAGCCCGGCGCCGCCGGCGTCGCCGCCGTCGTCACGGCACGATCTTGGCGATCGGCAGCTCGATGATGTCCGCCGCCCCATGATCCTTGAGGGCCGGGATGAGGGTGTTGATGGTGTGCTTGGGGACTACCGCCTCCACCGCGAAGGCGTCCTCCCCGAACAGCTTGGACACGGTGGGCGACTTCATCGCCGGCAGCAGCTTGATCACCGCCCCCAGGTCGGCCTCGGCCACGTTGAGTTTGACCAGGACCCGCTCCCGGGCGATCAGCGTCCCGCTCAGCAAGCTGAGCAGCTGCTCCATGGCGTGGCGCTTGGTTTCGTCGGCGTAGGAGACCGGGTTGGCGATCAACTCGGTGTAGGACTCGAGGACGGTGGCGATGATCCGCAGCCCCGCGGCTCGCAGGGCCCGCCCGGTCTCGGTGATCTCCACCACCGCGTCGGCGATCTCGGGGATCTTGGCCTCGGTGGCGCCGTGTGACAACCGGACCTCGGCGGTCACCGCATGCGAAGCCAGGAACCGGCTGGTCAGACCGGGGTACTCCGTCGACACCCGGGTGCCGGCCGGGAGGTCCCGGACGGTGCGCACCGGCGACCCCTCGGCCACCGCCAGCACCACCCGGATGGGGCGGGAGGTCGCCTTGCTATAGCGCAGCTCGCCGAGGGAGGCCACGTTGGAGGAGGTCTCCTCGATCCAGTCCCGACCGGTGATCCCCAGGTCGAACAGGCCTTCTGCCACATACTCCGGTATCTCCTGGGGGCGAAGGATGCGGACCTCGTCGACCCGCGGGTCGTCGATGGTGGCCCGGTAGTCGACGTCGGAGGTGCGTAGCACGGCCAGGTCGGCGGCCTCGAACAAGTCCAGGGTGGCGCGCTCGAGGGAGCCCTTCGGAAGGACGAGGCGCAGCACCTACTGCCGCACCTATTTGGGCAGCTGGGCGAGGAGGTTGGCCATCTCGATGGCCGCCGCGGCCGCCTCGAACCCCTTGTTGCCGGCCTTGATGCCGGCCCGCTCCTGGGCCTGTTCGATGGTGTCGGTGGTGAGCACCCCGAACACGATCGGGATCCCGGAGTCCAGCTGGGCCCGTTGCACGCCGGCCGCGCACTGGCCGGCGACCAGGTCGTAGTGGCTGGTGGCGCCGCGGATGACGGCCCCCAGGGTGATCACCGCGTCATAGGAGCCGCTGCCCGCCAGCCGCGAGGCCACCAACGGCAGCTCGAACGCACCCGGCGCCCAGGCCACGTCGATGGCGTCGGCGTCGACGCCGTGCCGGCGCAGCCCGTCGATGGCTCCGTCCACCAGGCACTTGACGATGGCCTCGTTGAAGCGGCTGGCGGCCACTGCCACCCGCAGGCCGTCGCCGCGCAACTGGCCTTCGTAGACCGTCACGAGGCTCCGCCCTCGTCCATCAGGTGGCCCAGCCGGTCCCGCTTGGTGCGCAGGTAACGGATGTTCTCCTCGTTGGGCGTGGTATGGAGCGGTACCCGCTCGACGATCTGCAAGCCGAAGCCTTCCAGTCCGCCCCGCTTGGCGGGGTTGTTGGTCATGAGCCGCATGGTGGTGATCCCGAGGTCCACCAGGATCTGAGCGCCGATACCGTACTCGCGACTGTCCACCGGCAGGCCCAACTCCACGTTGGCGTCGACGGTGTCGAGTCCCCCGTCTTGCAGCTCGTAGGCCTGCAGCTTGTGGGCGATCCCAATCCCCCGGCCCTCGTGGCCCCGCAGGTACACCACCGCGCCCAGGCCGATGTCGGCGATCTTCTTGAGGGCGGCGTGCAGCTGGCCGCCGCAGTCGCACCGGCGGGACCCGAACACGTCACCGGTGAGGCACTCGCTGTGCACCCGGACCAGGACGTTCTCCTCGCCGGCGGGCTCGCCCATGACGAACGCCAGGTGGGTCTCGCGGTCGATGACGCTCTCGTACGCGACGCAGCGGAACTCGCCGTACTCGGTAGGGAGGCGGGCCTCAGCTGTGCGGCGCACCAGGCGTTCGGTCTGGCGGCGATGGCGGATCAGGTCGGCGATGGTGACCAGCAGCAGCCCGTGGCGCTCGGCGAACGCCTCCAGGTCCGGCAGCCGGGCCATGCCCAGCCCGTCGTCGGTGACCACCTCGCACAGCACGCCGGCCGGCGCCAGCCCGGCCATGCGGGCCAGGTCCACGGCCGCCTCGGTGTGCCCGGCCCGCTTGAGGACGCCGCCCTCGCGGGCCCGCAGGACGTGCAGGTGCCCCGGCCGGGCCAGGTCGTCGGGCCGGGTGCGTGGGTCGACGAGCGCCCGGGCCGTTAACGACCGATCCCGCGCCGAGATCCCCGTCGTCGTCCCGGCCCGGTAGTCGACAGTGACCGTGAACGCTGTCCGCTGGGATTCGGTGTTGCGGGTCACCATCAGGGGCAGGTCCAGCTCGTCGGCCCGGTCGGAGGTGATGGACGCGCAGATGAGGCCCGACGTGTGCCGCACGAAGAACGCGATGGCCTCCGGGGTGGCGTGCTCGGCCGCCACGATCAGGTCGCCTTCGTTCTCCCGGTCCGCGTCATCGACGACGACGACCATGCGGCCGGCCGCGATGGCGGCGACAGCATCCTCGATGGTGGCGGTGGGCACGGTCTACACCTGCCCGGCGCCGAGGTCGCTGTACGGGGACTCCACGCCGGCCTCGAGGAGCCGCTTGGCGTACTTGGCGATCACGTCGACCTCCAGGTTGACCAGGTCGCCTACGGTCTTGCGGCCCAGGGTGGTGACTTCGAGGGTGTGCGGGATCACCGCCACGGTGAACGACTCAGCCCCCACCGACACCACCGTCAGGCTGATCCCATCGACGGTGACCGAGCCCTTCTCCACCAGGAACGGCGCCAGGCCGGGGTCGACACTGACCTCGAGGCCGGGGGCGGGCAGCAGGATGGTGCCGACGCCGTCTACGTGGCCCTGGACCAGGTGGCCGCCGAGACGGCTGCCGACGCGGACGGGACGCTCGAGGTTGACCGGGTCGCCACACCGCAGGGCCCCCAGGTTGGTCCGGCCCAGCGTCTCGGCCACGGCGTCGGCGGCCCACCAGCCGGCACCGAGATCCACCACGGTCAGGCAGCAGCCGTTGACGGCGATGGAATCACCGATCCGGCTGCCCTCGAGGACCGTGCCAGCGCCGAAGACGAGGCGGGTGGCGTCGCCGGCGGCGTCGGCGGACCTCAGCGTGCCCATCTCCTCGACGATTCCAGTGAACATCAGGCTCACGGTACGGCACCCCCGCCGCTTGCAGCCAGAAGATCGATCCGCACATCGGAACCGATGGGGCGGACGGCGGCGATCCGGCCCCGCCAGGCGTCGGCCATGGTCGCCGCCCCCGGCCCGGTGAAGAGGGGCCGCCCGTCGTCGCCGCCGAGCAGCGCCGGCGCCAGGTACAGGACGTACTGGTCGACGAGTCGTTGCCGGTGAAAGGACGCCGCCACGCCCGCCCCACCCTCGACGAGGAGTTGGAGGACGCCGCGGCGCCCGAGCTCATCGAGGAGCGAGTCCAGGTCCCCATCGTGGACGAGGGCGGGGTGTACCCGGGCGCCCTCCGGGGGATGGCCGAGCACGACGCGCAGGGGGTCCCGGCCCGGCGCGTCCCGCACGGTGAGGGCCGGGTCGTCCGCCCGTACCGTCCCCGCCCCCACCAGGATGGCGTCGCTCTCGGCCCGCAAGCGGTGGGCGTCGAGGCGGGCGGCCGGCCCGGTGATCCAACGGCTGGAGCCGTCGGGGCCGGCAATACGCCCGTCGAGGGTGGCGGCCAGCTTGAGCACGACCCAGGGCCGGCCACGGCGGCGGTGGGCCAGATACGGGGTCAGCGAGGCGGACACGGCCTCGGCACCGACTCCGACGGTGACGTCGATCCCCGCAGCCCGGAGGCGGGCCACCCCCTCGCCCGAGACCCGCGGATCGGGATCGAGCACGCCGACCACCACCCGCGAGACGCCGGCGGCGACGAGGGCGTCGGCGCACGGCGGGGTGCGGCCGTGGTGGGCACAGGGTTCCAAGGTGACGTACACGGTGGACCCTCGGGCCGAATCCCCGGCCAGCTCGAGCGCCACCGCTTCGGCGTGCGGGCCGCCGGGCGGCTGGGTGGCGCCTTCGGCCGCAGGGGCATCGCCGACGGGCACCACCACCGCCCCCACCCAGGGGTTGGGTGAGGTTTGGGTCCGGACTCCTTGGCCGAGGGCGACCGCCTCAGCCATCCAGGCGTCGTCCTCGGCGGCGGTCACGGATGCCGGGTCGGGTGCTCGCCCAGGAGATCGAGGGCGTGGGGGATCACGTCGAGGACCGCCGTGAGGCACTCCACCGCCCCGGCCGGCGACCCGGGGGTGTTGAGGATGATGCTCCGGCCCCGGATCCCGGCTACGGCGCGCGACAGTCGGCCGAGGGGGTTGACGAGCCGCATGGCCTCGGCCAGGCCGGGCGCCTCCCGTTCCAGGATCTCGCGGGTGCCCTCCGGGGTCTGGTCCCGGGGCCCGAAACCCGTGCCCCCGGTGGTGACCACCAAGCCGGCGAAGCTGGCGCTCAGGCGGGCCAGCTCCCCCGCCACCGACGCCACCCCGTCAGCGATCACCGACTGCTCGACGACGTTGAACCCGGCCGCCTGCAACGCCTCGACCAGGGCGGCACCGGACCGGTCCTCCCGGGTGCCGGCGATCACCCCGTCGGAGACGGTCACCACCTTGGCCTGATGGCGCTCCGCGGTGTCGGTCACCGGGACGCGACCGCCGAAGTAGCCGCGTCGCGTATGGCCCGGGCCGCGGCCGCCGGATCGGGACTGCCGAAGATGGCGCTGCCGGCGACGAAGATGTCGGCGCCGGCCTCGGCGACCCGGACGACCGTTTCGGCGTCGATGCCACCGTCGACCTCGATGCGCAGGTCCAGGCCGTCGCGCTCGGCGATAGCCGCGGCCCGGGAGATCTTGGGCAAGACCTCCTCCATGAAATGCTGCCCGCCGAAGCCGGGGTGGACCGACATCACCAGCAGCAGGTCGATGCGGTCGAGCCAGGGCTCGCAGTCCTCGAAGGGGGTCTCCGGGTTGATGGCCAGGCCCACGTCGAGCCCGAGCTGTCGCATGGTGCCGATCAGTTCCGCGGTGGCGTCCACTTCGACGTGGACGCTGCAGTGGTTGGCGCCGGCCTCGGCAAAGGCTTCCAGATACTGAGCCGGGTTGGTCATCATCAGGTGGCAGTCAAGATAGGTATCGGTGTGGCGCCGGATGGCGGCCACCACCGGAGGTCCGATCGTCAGGTTGGGGACGAAATGACCGTCCATCACGTCCACGTGTATCCAGTCGGTCTGGGACCGCACCCGGTCGATCTCGGCCCCCAGGGCGGCGAAATCCGCCGACAGGATCGATGGGGCAATCCGCATCGCGGTCACCCTACTGCGGGCATTCGCAGCGACAGCACGTACATCCCGTCCGTCCCGGCCGCCTGGGGCAGCAGCAGGGCCCCGCGCCCGGCCGGCTGCCAGGGGTGGCCCGGCGGCGGCGACGGGACCAGGTGGGGGGCAGTCCGGGCCAGCCAGCCGTCGATGCTGCGGGTCTCCTCGGCGGTCAGGGTGCAGACGCTGTAGACGAGCGTCCCCCCGGGGCGTACCAGCGGCAGCGCGGCTGCGACCAGGCGGCGCTGGAGGTCGGCCAGGCGGGCCACGTCGGCAGGCTGGACGCGCCAGCGGGCGTCCGGCCGGCGCCGCAGCGCCCCGAGGCCGGAGCACGGCGCGTCGACGAGCACCCGGTCGAAGCTGCCGGCTGGCCACGGGGGTGAGGTCCCGTCCGCCACCACGGTGACGACCGAGGAAGTGCCGAGGCGGGCCACGTTGGCCGCCATCACCCCGGCCCGGCTGGGCGACACATCCGCGCCGACCACGAATGCCGCGCCCTGGTCGGCCATCGCCGTGGCCTTGCCCCCCGGCGCGGCGCAGAGGTCCAGGACCCAATCGCCGGGTTGGGCCCCGACGTGGGCGGCCACCATCTGGCTGGCCGCGTCTTGGATGTAGCCGTCGGGCCGGATCGTCATGGCGGCCGGGAGATTCATGGTGGCCAGGGCCGGGCGGGCGGGCCCGGCGCCCACGTCGCGGGCCAGCCGGTCCAGCACCCAGTCCGGATAGCTCAACTCGGTGCCGGGGTCAGGCCATACGATGGGGCCGGCGGCCAGCTGGGTCGCGACCCGGCGCAGGACGGCGTTGACGACCGACCGGCCGGGCCCTCGAACTTCCTCCACGGTGGCGGAAACGGCGGCGTGAGCGGGGACGCGCATCCACCCCAACTGGTAGGTCCCGAGGCGCAGGGCGTTGCGGACCTCGGCGTCGACCGGACCCCGGGTGTAGCGGTGCGTCAACCAGTCGCAGGCCCGGCGCATCCGGCAGGCGCCGTAGACCAACTCCGTGACCAGGGCCCGGTCTCTCGGCTCCAGGTGGCTGCCCGCGAGCAAGTCCGCCACCACGGCATTGGCCCGGGCGCCACCGTCGACGGCGATCAGGGCGTCGAGGGCCAGGCGCCGTGCGGTCACCGGCCGCGGGGTGGGCTGGCGGCGGCTGGCCGCGGCAGAGGTCAACTACCAAGCCGTTCGGCCGTCCCGGGTCGCGCGCCCCGGAGCCAGTCGGCGGCGGCCATGGGCGCCCGGCCCTCGGGCTGCACCGTCACCAGCCGCAGCCCCCCCTCCCCGGTAATCACCACGTCGCCTACCAGCCGCCCGGCCGGTCCCCCCGTGGGGGCGCCTGTGTCCTGGGTGACGGTGACCTGGGCGGCGAGCACCAACAGCCGGCGATCACGCCAGGTGGTCCACGCCCGCCCGAGTCGCACGACCCGGTGCAGTTCGGCGGCGGGGCGCCGCCAGTCCAGGAACAGATCGACCGGTTCGATCTTCTCGGCGTAGGTCCCCGGGCCCTCCTGAGGCCGGGCCGGGCCCAGGCCGCGGGCCAGGGCGTCCACCAGCATCCTGGCGGCCAGAACGGCCAGCCTTTCCCGGAGCTCCGGCGCGGTCTCCTCCGGGCCGATCGGCACTTCCTCGCAGCGGTACACCGGGCCGGTGTCGAGGCCCTCGTCGATGGCCATCAGGCAGACCCCCGTGATGGTGTCGCCGGCCAGGATGGCCCGCTCTACCGGGGCCGCGCCCCGCCAGCGGGGCAGCAGGGAGAAATGGGCGTTGACGAGGGGCAGATGATCCAGGACCTCGGCTTTGATGATCCGGCCGAAGGCCACCACCACCCCGAGCTCGGCGTCGGTGCCCAACACGTCCTCGGCCCGGTGGCTGACCGGCAACCCCAATTCCAACGCGGCCGCCTTGACCGGGCTGGGCCGGGGCGGCTCGTGACGGCCCCGGCGCTTGTCGGGGCGGGTGACGACGATCGCTACGTCGTGGCCGGCGTCGACTATGGCCCGGAGGGACACGGCCGCCGCCTCGGGCGTGCCCAGGAAGGCGACGCGCAGGGCCTAGCTCCCGACCGCCTCGGCTCGACGGCGGAGCTCGCGCATGGCTTCTTTGCGCTGGGTCTTGTCCAGCATCGAGATGAGCAACCGGCCGTCGAGGTGATCGAGCTCGTGCTGGAAGCAACGAGCCTCGATCTCGTCCGCTTCGATCGACACCTCGTGGCCATCCAGGTCCCAGCCGGTCAGGTGGATCTCCTTGGGCCGCACGATCGGAAAGAACAGCCCAGGTATCGACAAGCAGCCTTCGTCGTATTCCCACTCACCGCGGCTCTCG
>DASXZS010000268.1:0-4969 GCA_036501785.1 Acidimicrobiales bacterium
AATACCAGGCGTTCACCTACGCCCCCGCCAGCCTGCGGGACCTGTTCCAGTCCGCCCGGGCCCACGGCGACAAGACGTTTCTGGTCTACGAGGACGAACGGTGGAGTTTCGCCGATGTCATGGGGGCAGTTGACGCCCTGGGCCATACCCTGGTCGACCGCTACCGGGTGGCGCCGGGTGACCGGGTGGCGGTCGGCATGCGGAACTTCCCCGAATGGGTGGTGGCTTTTGCGGCCATCACCTCCGTCGGCGCCATCTCGGTGTCGCTTAACGCCTGGTGGAGCGAGGACGAGCTCGACTACGCCCTGGCCGACAGTGGCGCCACCTTGCTGATCGCGGACGGGGAGCGGGCCGAGCGCACCGCGTCGGCTTGCACCCGGCTCGGCATCGCCGTCATTGCGGTCCGGACTCCGCAGAGCGGCGGCGCGGCCGACAGGTGGGAGGACGTGGTACATCTGGGCGACACCCTCCCCGACGTCACCGTCAGCCCCGACGACGACGCCACCATCCTGTACACCTCGGGCACGACGGGCCGGCCCAAGGGAGCAGTGTCGACCAACCGGGCTGTGCTGCAGGCGCTGATGGGGTTCGCCTGCCGGGCGGTGGTGGAGCGGACGCGCGACGACGGGGAGCAACCGGGTGGAGCCGAGGTCGACTTGGCCAATGAAGCAGCCGAGCAGAGTTTCATCTTGGTTGTGCCGCTGTTCCACGTCACCGGCTGCATCCCGGTCATGCTCAGCTGCTTCGCCTTCGGGATGAAGCTGGTGATGATGTACCGCTGGGAACCGGAGCGGGCCCTGCAGCTGATCGAGCGCGAACGCATCACCACCTTCATCGGCGTCCCCACCCAGAGCTGGGACCTCCTCGAGTCGCCCAAGTTCGACCAGTTCGACACCTCCAGCCTGCGCGCCGTCGGCGGCGGCGGGGCGCCGGCGCCACCCGCCCTGGTGCAGCGGGTCGCCGGCAGCTTCGCCCATGGCCGGCCCAACATCGGCTACGGCATGACCGAGACGAACGCCTACGGCCCGGGCAACTCGGGTCGGGACTACCTGGACCACCCGACCAGCACCGGGCGGCCCACGCCGATCTTGGAGATCGCCATCCGCGATGCCGAGGGTCACGCGCTGCCGACCGGCGAGTCGGGGGAGATCTGGCTCAAGGGCCCGAGCCTGTTCCGGGGGTACTGGGGTAAGCCCGAGGCGACCGCCGAGACCCTCGTCGACGGGTGGCTCCGCACGGGGGACGTGGGCCACGTCGACGGGGACCATTTTCTCTATATCGAGGACCGGCTCACCGACATGATCCTGCGCGCCGGCGAAAACGTCTACTGCGCCGAGGTGGAAGCCGCCTTGTACGAGCACCCGGGGGTGCACGAGGCGGCGGTGTTCGGCGTGCCGCACCCGCGTCTTGGCGAGGAGGTGGCCGCGGTGGTCGTTCCCAAGGCTGGCGTGACCCTTGATGCCGCGGAGTTGCAGGCGTTCGTGGGGCAGCGGCTGGCCGCGTTCAAGGTCCCCAGCCGGGTGGCCATCGTGGCCGGCGCCCTGCCCCGCAACGCGGCCGGCAAGATCCTCAAGAGCCAGCTGCGAGACGAGGTGGCGCCGCCGGCGGGTGAGGGCGGCGCTGTCCCGTAGAGCGGGATCGGTCTCGTTGACGGTCCGGCGAGGCGGGCGTACGTTCGCGCCCATATGACTGCGTCAGTTGACACGGATACCACCGGGCCGGCCGTCGACCTCGTCGACTCCGCCAATTTCGCGGAGGCGGTGCCGTACGCGCGCTTCGCCGAGCTACGCCGCCAGGGCGTGGTCTGGCAGGACGAACCCCTCGGCGGTCCCGGCTTCTGGGCGGTCACCCGGTACCAGGACTGCGTGGCGGTCAACCGCGACTTCGAGCGCTTCCCGTCCGCCCCCAAGGCGGTCTACATCTGGGACCTGCCCCCCGAAGAGCTGCCCCAACAGCAGCTGATGATGCTCAACATGGACCCGCCCCTCCACACCCGGTACCGGCGGCTGGTCAACAAGGGCTTCACGCCCCGCATGGTGGCCCAGCTGGAGGAGCACATTCACGAAACCGCCGACGAGATCATCGACGCCGTCATCGAGAAGGGCCACGCCGATTTCGTCACCGACCTGGTGGCCGAGCTGCCCCTGATCGTCATCGCCGAGCTGCTCGGCGTGCCCCGCGCCGACCGCCATCTGGTCTTCAACTGGTCCAACCAGATGATAGGCAGCGAAGACCCGGAGTTCCAGATCACCGCCGACCGGGCCACCCAGGCCGCCATGGAGCTGTACGCCTACGCCGCCGAGCTGTACGCGGCCAAGCGGGCCGACGGCGCCGGCACCGACCTCATGACCGTCCTCACCCAGGTCGACGTCGACGGCGAACGACTCTCCGATCTCGACCTCGAGCTCTTCTTCCTCCTGCTGTCCGTGGCCGGCAACGAGACCACCCGCAACCTCATGGCCGGCGGCATGAAGGCCTTCTTCGACCACCCGGACCAGTGGCAGCGCCTGCTCGCCCACCGGGACCTCTTGCCGACCGCCGTGGAGGAGATGCTGCGTTATGTCACGCCGGTCATGAACTTCCGGCGTCAGACCGCCACGGACACCGTCATCGGGGAGCAGCCCATCAAGGCCGACCAGAAGGTGGTCTTCTTCCACATCTCCGCCAACCGCGACGAGACGGTCTTCGACCAGCCCGACGTCTTCGACATCGGCCGCGACCCCAACTCGCACATCGCCTTTGGCGGCGGCGGCCCCCACTTCTGCCTGGGCGCCAACCTCGCCCGCATGGAGATCCGGGTGATGTTCGAGCACCTGCTCGATCGCATGCCGGACCTGGCCCCGGCCGGGCCGGCGGAACGGCTGCGGTCCAACTTCATCAACGGGACAAAGCACCTGCCCGTGTCGTTTACGCCCGGGCCACGAGTCCCGTCAGCGGGGCGCTAGTTCCAGGCCTGGCGCCGCTCGAGTAGCGCCTTCAACACCGTGGGGCGGTCGGTCATGATGCCGTCCACCCCGAGATCGAGCAGGCCCGCCATCGTCGTCTCGTCGTCGATGGTCCACACGTGCACGTGCAGGCCGGCCCTGTGGGCGGTCTCCACGAAGCGGCGGTCCACCAGCACCGTCCAGCCCTGCCGGATCGGCACCTGGGCGGCCCCAAACCGACCGAGCGGCCCGGCTGCCGGCGCCGATGCGGCCGCGGGCAGGACGCTGGCCAGCCGCAGGGCGCCCACCGCGGCGGGACCCATGGCGGTGCACAGCCTCGGGCCCAGGGCCCGGCGGATCCGGGTCAGCCGGCGATCGGAAAAGGACGTCACGCACACCCGGTCGATGGCCCCGGATTTCTGGAGCGTCTCGATGAGCGGGTCGATGGCGGTCTCGTGCTTGGCGTCGATGTTCCAGCGCAGGTCCGGCCAGGCGGCCAGCAGCTCGTCGAGGCGGGGGATGGGCTCGCCGGCGGGGCTGGGCTCGCCGGCGGGGATGGGCTCGCCGGCGGGGCTGGTGTGGCCGGCGGGGCTGGTGTGGCCGCTGTCGGCGTCCGTCGGGCCGCCGGTCGGGGTGAGGCGGACCTCGGAGTGCTGCCGCCAGGTCATCTCCCGGACCAGGCCGGTGCGGTCGCTGACGCGATCCAGGTACGGATCGTGGATGGCCACCACGACGCCGTCGGCCGAGGCGTTGACGTCCGTCTCCATATACCGGTAGCCGAGGTGGCGCGCGTGGGTAAACGACGTCCACGTGTTCTCCATGGCCTCCAGGGCGCCGCCCCGGTGGGCGAAGGCGATGGGGCCCGGGTGGTCCAGGAAGGCGAAGCGCGGCCCGGTCACGCGTCGCGACGCTAGCGATCTCGTAGGGGGGTGCCGGGGGTGCGGGGGTGCCGGCGTGCGCCGAGTGCGCCGGGAGCGCCGGGTGCGCCGGGTTTGCGTTCTCTGGAGCGAAAATGTGCGCCTTCCCCGCTGGGCGGGCTCCAGGAAACGACGCGGCCGGGATCCGAGTGCGTCCTACGCTCCGGGTTGTGCCTGCTGCCCAACGGCCCCCGGACGCCTGGCCCCGGCCCGTGCCGAACATCGGCGACCGGTCCAGCGCTGTAGCGCGGGCCGCAGATCCCGCCGGCTGGGCTTTTCCCGCCGAGGAGCGGCAAGTGCTGCACCGGATCCTGGCCGCTCGCCGGGATATCCGCCGCTTCCGGCCCGACCCGGTGGGAGAGGACATCCTGGCGCGGGTGCTGGCCGCGGCCCACACCGCCCCGTCGGTCGGGCACTCGCAGCCGTGGCGGTTCGTGCTGGTAACCGACGCCACCACCCGGACCCGGGCTGCGGTCCTGGCCGACCGGGCCCGGTTGGCCCAGGCCCAGGCCATGACCCCCGAGGCCGGCCGGCACCTCCTGGACCTGGACCTGGAAGGCATCCGCGAGGCACCCCTCGGCCTCGTCGTCTGCTGCGACCGGCGGGTGGCGCCGGCGGGCGTGCTGGGCCGGGCCACGTTCGTCGACGCGGACATGTGGTCGTGCGCGTGTGCCATCGAGAACCTCTGGCTGGCGGCTCGGGCCGAGGGCCTCGGGGTGGGCTGGGTCACCTTGTTCGAGCCGGAGGAGCTGGCGGGCCTGGTCGGCGCCCCCGAGGGAGTGGCCACCCTCGGGTGGTTGTGCCTGGGCTGGCCCGACGAGCGCCCCCCGGCACCGGGCTTGGAGCGGCGGGGGTGGTCGCAGCGGCTGTCCCTCGACGACCTGGTGGTGCGGGAGCGCTGGGGCGTCGGGGAGGTCCCGAAGCCGCCCGTGTCCCGCCTGTCGGCTCCGCCGCCGCCGGCCGTCGTCGCCGCCCACGACAGCGGCGACCGGATTCTCACCGCCCCCGGCTCCTTGGGGGCCCTGGACCGGGCCATCGACCGCGTCCTGGCCCTGGGCCCGCCCCCGGCCGGCGGGACGCTGGTGATGGCGGCGGCCGACCACCCCGTCACGGCCCACGGGGTGTCCG
>DASXZS010000269.1:0-4714 GCA_036501785.1 Acidimicrobiales bacterium
ACCCCTCGAGCCCGGCTTCGGGCACTCCATCGGTGTGGCCCTGCGCCGGACCCTGCTGTCGTCGATCCCCGGTGCCGCCGTCACCCAGGTGCGCTTCGACGAGGCCCTGCACGAGTTCACCACCCTGCCGGGTGTCAAAGAAGATGTCACCGACATCATCCTCAACATCAAGGACATCGTGCTCACCACCCAGAGCGACGATCCGGTGACGTTGCGCCTGGACGTGCGCGGGCCTGCCACCGTGACCGCCGGCGACCTGGTGCTCACCAGTGACGTCGAGGTGCTCAACCCGGACCTGGTCATCGCCACGGTCACCAAAGGCCGCTTGGCCGCGGACCTGACCGTCGAACGCGGCCGCGGCTACGTATCCGCCGACCGCAACAAAAAGTCGTCGACCATCGGGGTCATCCCCGTCGACTCCATCTTCTCCCCGATCCGGGTGGCGGCCTTTGCGGTGGAGCCGACCCGGGTGGAGCAGTCGACCAACTACGACCGCCTGGTCCTCGACATCACGACCGACGGGTCGATCTCGCCGCGCGAGGCCCTGGCCTCCGCCGGCGACACCCTGCGCTCCCTAGTGGGCCTCGTAGCGGACATGAGCGACAGTCCCCAGGGCCTCGAGCTCGGCGACGTGGGGGCGGCCACCAGCGGATCCCCCGACCTGGACCTGCCAATCGAGGATCTGGACTTATCCGAGCGGCCCCGCAACTGCCTCAAGCGGGCCCAGGTCAACACCGTTGGAGAGCTGGTGCAGAAGACCGAGGACGACCTGCTGGCCATCACCAACTTCGGCCAGAAGTCCCTCGACGAGGTGTTGCAGAAGTTGGACGAGCGCGGCCTGTCGCTGCGCACCAAGGAAGGCTGACCGCCATGTCCTCCATCCCGGGCCGCCCCCGCAAGGGGCGGCGCTTCGGCGGCGACGCCGAGCACCAGAAGGCCATGTTCGGCAACCTGGTGGCGTCGCTGATCGCGGCCGAGGCCATAGTCACCACCGAAGCCAAGGCCAAGGCCATCCGCCCGGTGGTCGAGAAGTGCGTGACCAAGGCCAAGAAGGCCCACCTCGACGAGGACCGCAGCGTGTTCCTGCAGCGCCAGGTGGTGTCCTTTATCCGGGACAAGGACATGGCCCACAAGCTGTTCGCCGAGATCGGACCCCGCTATGCCGACCGCGCCGGTGGGTACACCCGCATACTCAAGCTCGGCCCGCGCCACGGCGACAACGCCCCGATGGCGCGCATCGAGTTCGTCTGAAGCTGCGGCCGGGCGCGTCCCGCTGTCTCTTTTTTCCGAAGATGCCGGCCCGGCCGCTCCGGCTGCGGTGACCGCCGGCCCCACGGTGCGGCTGCGGTTGCTGGTGGCTTACGACGGCTTGGGGTACCACGGGTTTGCCCTGCAGCCGGGGGTGGCGACTGTCGGCGGGGCGCTGGCCGGCGCCCTGGAGCGGTACCTGCGCCACACTGTCGAGCTGACGTGCGCGGGGCGGACCGACGCCGGTGTGCACGCCTGGGGGCAGGTCGTCAGCCTCGACGCGCGGGCCGGGGTGGAGCCGGCGGCGTTGCAGCGGGCCCTCAACCGGACGCTGCGTCCCCACGTGGTCGTCCGGGCGGCCGACGTGGCGCCCGAGGGGTTCGACGCCCGGCGGTGGGCGACCGGCCGGCGCTACCGCTACACGGTGCGCAACGATCCGGTGGCGGACCCCTTTACGGCGGGGACGGCGTGGCACGTGGAGCGCCCGCTGGACCTGGCGGCCATGCGGCTGGCGTGTGATCCGCTGATCGGTGAGCACGACTTCTCGTCATTTTGCCGGCGGCCGGCGGGGGACGGGGCCTCGCTGGTGCGGGTGGTGCGCGACGCCCGGTGGGTGGACCTCGGGGAGGGGATGCTGCGGTTCGAGATCGAGGCTTCGTCGTTTTGCCAGCAGATGGTGCGATCGGTCGTGGGCACGCTCGTGGAGGTGGGACTCGGCAAACGCAAAGCCGGTGAAATGGCGGCCGTGGTGCGAGCCGCCTCCCGCGCCGCCGCCGGCCAGCCGGCTCCCCCCTACGGCCTGTGCCTGTGGGGGGTCAACTACCCGTAGGGGCCGACCCAGACGACGGCCCCCGCCGACCGGTCATGCGTCAGCCGGAGCTCGACCAGGTCGCCGGTGTGATAGTCCCGGGCCACCCCTCGGGGCAGGGACTGGACGACTTCCAGATCGAACGCACTCTCGCCGTCGACGTGCACCCGCAGCGAGAAGCGGACCATCGGCCGCATATCGAGGAAGGTGCCGAGCAATTTGACGCTCAGGACCTCGCCTTCGGCTGGGTCGCCCTCCGCCAGGATCGTCGAGGTGCGCACGGGCGGCGGGGTGCCCGACGACCGCCACGACACGAAGGCGATCACCGGGCCAGCCACCACGAACGGGAGCACGATGAAGATCAGCAGGAGCGCTTGCCCGGAGCTCAGGCCGAACAGGGAGGCGAGGGTGATGGTGGCGTCCTAGCTCACGGGTTCGGCCTGGTAGCCGGCCGCGGTGAGGCTGTCGACCACCTCGGCGTGGTGGGCGGCGTCGCGGGTCTCGACCGTCACCTGCACCTCGACCTCGGAGATGGCCAGATCGCGTCCGCTGCGGTGGTGCTCCACGTCGAGCACGTTGAGCCCCAGGCGGGCCAACTCGCCCGTCAAAGCGGCCAGGGCGCCCACCCGGTCGGCCATGACGATCCGCAGCGTCAGGTAGCGGCCGGCCGCGGACAGCCCGTGCTCGATGAGCTTGGTGAGCAGGAGCGGGTCGACGTTGCCGCCCGACAGGACGGCCACGGCCGGGCCGGCACCCCACACCCGGCCGGCCAGGATGGCGGCCAACGCCGCGGCACCAGCGGGCTCGACGACCGCCTTGGCCCGCTCGACGAGCAGCAACATGGCCTGGCTGATCTCCTCCTCGTCGACGGTGACCATCTCGTCGACGTAGGCCTGGGCGTGGGCCAGGGTCAGTTGGCTGCAGGTGCCGACGGCGATCCCGTCGGCCATGGTGGCCACCCGCTCGAGGAGGACCGGCCGGCCGGCGCGGAGGGCCTCGGTCAGGGTGGGGGCGCCGGCCGCCTCCACACCTACGACGCGGACCCGGCGCCGGGGCCCAGACAGGCCTCCCCCGGGGCCAACCCGGACCGGGCCGTTGCCGAGGGTCAGCGCCGCGGCCACCCCGGCGACGAGCCCGCCGCCGCCGACCGGTACCACCACCACCTCGGCGTCGGGCGCCTCCTCGGCCAACTCCAGGCCGATGGTGCCCTGTCCGGCGATCACCGCCTCATCGTCGAAGGGCGGCACGTACTGGGCGCCAGTGTCGGCCGCGAAGGCTTTGGCCAGGGCGATGGAGTCGTCGACGACCTCGCCCTCGAGGCGGACCTCGGCTCCGTAGGTGCGGGTGGCGGCCACCTTCGGCAGGGTGGCGCCACGCGGCATGAAGATGGTGGCCCTCCGGCCGGTGAGTGAAGCCGCGAGGGCGACCCCCTGGGCGTGGTTTCCAGCCGAGGCCGCCACCACGGCGACGCCCGGCGGCAACTGGGCGATGTGGTTGTACGCCCCCCGGATCTTGAACGAACCGGTCCGCTGCCGGTGCTCCGGTTTCAGCAGCACCGGCCGGCCGGCCAGGCGGGACAGCGAGTCCGACCGGTCGACTGGAGTGGGGCGGATGACCGGTTTCACCCGGTCCCGGGCGGAGAGCAGGTCGTGGAGCGAGATCAAGGTGCGATCAGGAGTTGACGGCCCGGGACGCGGCATCCCGGGTGGCTCGCCAGTGGGCCAGCTGGACGGCGTGGGCGGTCTCGCCGACGCGGTCGGCGCGTTTGGCGGCGCGTTCGTCGGTGCGCAGCCAGCTGACGAAGATGGCCAGGGTGCCCAGAAGGCCGGTGGCTTCCCCGGCGACCCACATCAGGCCGCCTCCGGTGTGCAGGTCGGTCAAGGAGATCCCGGCGGCGATGGGGGTCGTCTGGCTCTCGAGGGCCATGCCCAGAATGGTGTGGAACGGCAGGCTGAGCATCAGGTACAGCATGCGGATCCCGTGGTTGAGCCGGCGGGGGAGGGGGTCGATGCCGATGGCGGGCCAGTAGAACAGGCAGCCGACGACCAGCAGATGCAGGTGGATGAGCTCATGGACCAGGGGGTGCTGGAGGCTGTAGGCGTACAGGTGGCTGAAGTACAGGGTGAACAACGAGACGCCGTACAGCGGCCAGGTCACACCGGGATGCGACAGGATGCGGGCGGCCCGGCTGTGCACCACCTTGAGCAGGGTGGTCTGCACCGGCCGGCTGCTGGCCTGCAGGGCCAGGGTGACAGGGGCGGAGAGGGCCAGGAAGATGGGGGCCAGCATGCCGATGAAGATGTGCTGGATGGTGTGGATGGTGAAGTTGGTGTCGTCGTACGACGCCAGGCCGGATATGAGGGCCACGGCCAGCAACAGCTGGGCGAACAGGAACGACGCCGTCCGGCCGATCGGCCACGACCGGCCTCGAGCGGCCAGGCGGCGCACGGACCACAGGTACCAGGCCACGCTGACGCTGATCAGGATCACCGGGGCGGGGTCGAAGCTGGCCTTGCTCAGGAAGTCGAGTGGGGTGATGTCGACCGCGGGCACCATCAGGGCCCAAGGCTACTGCCGGCGGCTGGGCGGAGCCCACCGGGGACGGGGCGGCCGGGGCGGAGGCGCGGGCCGCGGCTGGGCGGGGCGGGGGGGCGCGGG
>DASXZS010000270.1:0-9944 GCA_036501785.1 Acidimicrobiales bacterium
CACGGTGATGGACTGGACATCCGAGCGCAGGGCGGTGGGCAGCGCCGTCGCCACGGCCAGCGCGGCAGCGGGACCACCGGGTACGGAGGGGCTGTCGGAGGCGGCGTTCAGGTTCGCCAGGGCCGGTCCGCCGGCGGGCCCCGGCGGGGCGGCGCGTGGCCCGGCCGTCCCTTCCAACCAGCCACCGGGTGCCGGCACCGACCCGAAGCCGACCAGCACGGGCAGACCCACGATTGGCGTCGTCACGTCAGCCAGCACCCGTCCGGTGGCGTCGACGGTGGCCCAGCCCGCCGAACCGCTTGCCGGACCGGCTCCCGGCCCGGCGGCCGGCCGCCCTGCCGGCCGCCCTACCACCGCCACGGCCGTCCGGAGCGTGACCCGGACTGTGACGGTGGTCGGCCAGGACCGGCGCACCACGGCCCCCCCGAGGGCCGGAACAGCATCCAGCCGGGCCGCCAGCTCGCCGGCGTTGACGTCGACGAGGGGCCGACGGTGGGCGAGCCCGGTGACCGCCAGGATCTCGGCGCGGGACACCCCGCCGACGGTGGCGATGCGCACATGGCGCATTGACAACAGGGGGGAATAGAGCGATCCGATCCCGACCACCGCGACGAGCAGCGCACTGCCCACCCCGACCAGTATCCGCAGCCGGCGGCGGCCTTGCTCCCTGCGGACCTCGGACCACCGGCGGGCGAATCGGGGGTCGATCCGGGGCCGGCTGCGACCGGCCGGGGGACCTTCGGCCTCCTCGGCCGGAACCCGGTCCGCCCCGTAATCGAGAAACGGGTCGGAGCCGTCGGCTGCGCCGGCTGGACCGAGCGCCAGCCAAGCGGGCCACCGGGGCGCCGGCCGCGCCGGCCGTGCCGGCCGCATCCGACGGTGGCGAGAGGGTGACTCGGGCCGATTCATAACCCTCTACCCGAGGTTGAGAGTTGAGGGAATGGGGGGAAGCCGATCATCTTCACCTCCGGGTGCAGCGTGATCCCATGGGCCCGAACCACTTCGGCTCGGACGGTCGCGATGAGGGCCCGGACGTCATCGGCCGAGCCTCCGCCGTCGGCCTGGATGAAGTTGGCGTGTTTGGGCGACACCATGGCGCTCCCCCACCGCCGGCCCTTGCAACCCGCGGTCTCGATCAACCAGCCGGCCGAGTTGGCGGGCGGCTCGCCAGGCGGGTTGGTGAACACCGACCCGGCGTTCTGCCCGCCCGGCTGATGTTCGCGCCGCCATCGGACGATGTCGCGGATGGTGGCCTGCCCTTCTGCCCGGTCGCCCGGGGTCAACTCGAACTCGGCGGCCACCACCACCTGGGTGGAGCCGATGGCCGAGGTGCGGTAGCCGTAGGCCAGATCGTCGAGGGTCAGGGAGAGCACCGTTCCTGGCGGGTTGCTGGCGCCCAGGTCAACGATCTGGCAGGCCTGCAAGCTGTGGGCGATGTCGGAGCCGTGCCCACCGGCGTTCATGCGGACGCCGCCACCGACCGAGCCGGGCACGCCGACAGCCCACTCCAGGCCGCGGAGACCGGCGTCGACCGTCTGGCGGGCCAGGGCCGGCAGCGGGACAGCGGCGCCGGCTCGCACCCCGACACCCTTGATGTCGACGGCACCGAAGCCGGTCGGGTCCAGCAGGACTGCCACCCCCGCGAAGCCGGCGTCGGCGACCAGCAGGTTGGATCCGCGTCCGATGACGAGGACCGGCAAGCGGGCCAATCGGACCGCGGCCGCCACGACTTGGAGGTCGGCTGGTCCCTTGGCGGTGACCAGGACGGCCGCGGGACCCCCGACCCGGTAGGTGGTCAGTGGACCAAGCCGGCCACCGGCTTCCACCTGACCGCCCAGGGGGGCCAGGGCATCGAGGGCCGCGTGGACCGCTTGCGGGTCGGCCCCGCCGGCCGCTGGGGACGGTCGGGCACCCCGGCGGCCAGACCCCGGGTGGCCAGACCCCGGGTGGCCAGACCCCGGGTGGCCAGCCCCCGGGCCGTCAGGCATGGTCAGCCCCCGGGCGGGCGAGGAATCGGTCGGGCAGGGTGGTCAGGTCGCCGGCGCCCAACGTCACGCACACGTCTCCCGGCTGCAGGATCTGGCCTAGGGCCGCGGCAGCAGCGTCGAGGGTCGGCACGTAGCGGACGTCGGCGCCGGGGTGGGCGGCGTGGACCGCGTCGACGATCAACTGGCCGGAGATCCCGGGCCGAGGTGGCTCCCCCGCTGGGTAGATGTCGGTGACCAGCAGCACGTCGGCCGCGGTGAAGGCGTCGCGGAAGTCCCGCCACAGGGCCTCGGTCCGCGAGAACCGGTGGGGTTGGAAGACGGCGACCACCCGCCGCCAGCCCCCGGCAGCCACCGCGGCCAGCATGGGCGCCACCTCGCCGGGCAGGTGGCCGTAATCGTCTATCCACACCACGCCGTCGCGCTCGCCGCGGTGCTCGGCTCGCCGGGCGACCCCCTGGTAGTGGACGAGGGCCGGGATGGCCGACTCCCACGACACGCCGAGCGAGGCCGCCATGGTCAGGGCGCCGGCGGCGTTGCGCACGTTGTGGAGCCCAGGGGCACCGACCTGGACCGGTCCTTGGGAATGACCGCCGACCACAATCGAGAAGGCGCAGCCGGCGCGTCCCAGTGTCACGCCCTCGATGCGCACGGTGGCCCGCTCGGCGGTGCCGTAGGTGAGCACGGCGGTATCCGGCGACGCCCCGGCGGCCGCCAGCGCCGCAGCTCCGGCGTCGTCGGCACACAGCACCCGAGGGCCGGGCGCGGCGGCCACGAAGCGGTGGAAGGCGTCGTCGAGGGCACCCATGGAGCCGTAAAACTCCACATGGTCGGGCTCGACACTGGTCACCAGGACGGCTTCGGCGCCGAGCATCAAGAACGTGCCGTCGCTCTCGTCAGCTTCGACGACCAGCCACTCGCCGTCGGGCTGCCAGGCCGCACCGGGGCCCAGCCCGGTGATCTCGCTGCCGATGATGTACGACGGGCGCCACCCGGCGGCGTGGAGGATCACCGCCAGCATGGCGGACGTGCTGGTCTTGCCGTGGGTGCCGGCGATGGCGATGGTACGCCGCTCGGCACAGATGGCCGCCAGCGCCTCGGCCCGGCGCCACACCCGCAGCCCGCGCCGAACGGCTTCCGCCGCTTCCACGTTGGTGGGCGGGATGGCAGTGGACACCACCACCAGGTCGGCGCCGCCGAGCCAGGCGGGATCGTGGCCGACGCGCACCTGCGCCCCCTCTTGGGCCAGGCGCCGCAAGCGCCCGGAGTCGGCGGCGTCGCTGCCACTGACGGTGTGCCCCATGGCCAGCAGTACCGTGGCGATGGCGCTCATGCCCGCCCCGCCGATGCCCACGATGTGCACGCGACGCGGCCGGCTCAGGTCCGGACCAGGTGCCGGGGCGACGAGCGGGGACTGGTCAGGCACGGGCGTTCTCCTCGGCCAACTGGGCCACCGCCGCAGCCGCGTCCGGCCGAGCCAGGGCCCGGGCCGCCTCGCCCATAGCCCGGCGACGGTCCGGATCGCCGATGAGTTGGTCAATTTCGCGGCCCAGCCGGTCCGTGTCCAGCTCGTGGTCAGGGACCACGACGGCGGCACCTGCCGCGGCCAAGCGGCGGGCGTTGGCGCCCTGATGATCCCCGGGTGCGCCGGGGAGGGGAATCAGGATGGCCGGCACGCCGACCACGGTGAGCTCGGCCACGGTGCTGGCCCCGGCTCGCTGCACCGTGAGGTCGGCGGCGGCGAGCAGCAGGTCCATGCGGTCCTCGAAGCGGACCGGTTGGTAGATGAGCCCGCCGGCCGCGGGGGGCGGCGCCAGGCGGGCCATGGTGTCGAAGTCGCGCTCGCCGATCACGTGGCGGATGGCGACGCCCGATCGCCCGGCCCACTGGGCCGCCAGCCCGACGGTGGCTTCGTTGAGACGGCGGGCCCCGAGGGACCCGCCGACTACGGCTACCACGAACGCCTCGGCGGGTAGCCCGAGGGCTTGGCGGGCGGCGCCGCGCCCCGCCGGTGAGCGGTCGACGGCGAGGATCTGGGGCCGCACCGGGTTGCCGGTCACCACTGCCCGGGGCAGGGCGGTGCCGGGGAAGGAGACCGCGGCCGCCGCCGCGAACCTCCCGGCCAGGCGGTTGGCGAGCCCGGGCACGGCGTTCTGCTCCGCCGCGACGAGCGGCACCCGCCATACCACCGCGGCAAGGGCTCCCGCCACGCTGGCGTACCCGCCGACGGCGACCACCACCGACGGGCGCAGCCGGCCGACCAGGACCACCGCCTTGACCACCGCTACGGCCAGCCCCACGGCGGCAGCCAGGTTGGCGGGGGTCAGGTGGCGGGCGATGCCGCGGCCGGGCAGCAACGTCACGGTGAAACCGGCGGCCGGCACCAGCCGTCGTTCTATGCCGCGGGCGGAGCCCACGAAGTGAATGGTGTCGGCCGGATGTCCCCGCGCCACGAGGGCCTGGCCGATGGCGATCGCCGGGACGACATGCCCACCGGTGCCGCCACCCACGATCAGGGCCCACACTCCGAGGGGCCGCGAGCCGGTCACGACTGCTTGGCGATGTTGGCCAGCATGCCCACGCCGAACATGGCGATGACGAGCGACGAGCCTCCAAACGACACGAATGGTAGGGGTACCCCAGTCACTGGTAGCAAGCCGACGACGGCGCCGATGTTGATCACGGCTTGGCCGACGAGCCAGGCCGTGATGCCGGCGGCCACCAGGGCCGCGTACCGGCTCGGGGCCCGGCAGGTGATGCGGGTGCCGACCAGGGCAAGGGTCAGGAACAGACCGCTGAGGACCAGCCCGCCCAGCAGACCGGTCTCCTCGCCGATCACCGCGAAAATGAAATCGGTCTGGGCATTCGGAAGGTACCCGTAGCTGGCCACGCTGGCACCCAGTCCCTCCCCGAGGACATGCCCGTGGCTGAGGGCGAGCAGGGCCTGGACGGACTGGTAGCCGGTATTGGATGCGTCTTTAAACGGACGGAGAAACGACGTCATGCGCCGCCACCGGTAGGGAGCGGCGACGGCGAAGACCAAGCCCGCCCCCACCCCGCAGGCCAGGAGACCGCCGAGAGGCTTGATCGGGATACCCGCGGTGATCAGCATAGCGATGGCTATAACGGCGATGACCATGGTCGTGCCCATGTCCGGTTGGGCCATGACGAGGACGACCAGCAGCGCCAACGCGGCGATGACGGGAACGGTCTGATAGCGCCAATCGCGCCGGGTGGCCCGGCGGTCGAGGATGTCGGCGGCGAAGAGCACCAGGGCCAGCTTGGACAGCTCGGACGGTTGCAGCTGGATGGAGGAGGTGCCGAGCCAACGGGAGGCGCCCGAAGCGCGCACGCCAATGCCTGGGACGAGCACGGCGAAGAGCAACGCCACGGTGACGTACATGGCAGGCGCAGCCAGTCGGCGCCAGCGGGTGTGGTCGACCCGCAACGCCAAGGCGAATCCACCCGACCCGATGGTCAACCACATGAGCTGACGCTCGAAGAAGTGCCACGGCGAGCCGAACTGATGAAGGCTGACGATGGATGACGCCGAAAGGACCATGACGACGCCGATCAGGCACAGGATCACCAGCAGGATGACGAGCACCCAGAAACTGCCGCCCTTGGCGGTGGTGGCGCGGTGCGTCGGCCGTCCGGGGCGCGGCTTCTCGGTCGTAGATCGAGTGAAATTGGCACGCGGTTCGCTGGTCAGCACCGGCGCTCCCCTCGGTCGAGTAGGCGGGTAACGATGGCGGCGAAGTGGTCGCCACGGGCGGCATAGGACGGGTACCAGTCGAAGCTGGCGCAGCCCGGAGAGAGGATGACGTCGTCACCGGGGCGGGCCAGGTCGGCGGCGACGGCGACGGCGGCTTCCATGCTGGCCGCGACGGTGACGGGTGCCACCCCACCGAAGGCGGCCTCCACCTCCGCGGCGGCCTCGCCGATGGCGACGACGGCCCGGACCGGCGGGGCGGCGGTCGCCAGCACGCCGAGGTCGAGTCCCTTGTTGCGGCCGCCCGCGATGAGCACGACAGATGTGAAGCCGGCCACGGCCGCCAGCACCGACGCCGGGGTGGTGGCCTTGGAATCGTCGTACCAGCGGATGCCATCGGCCGCGCCGACCAGGCTGACCCGGTGCGGGAGCGGGAGCGTGCCGGCCAGGGCCTGGCGACAACCCTCCATGGTGGCACCCGCGGCCCGCGCCACCGCGGCGGCCGCCAGGGCGTTGGAGAGATCATGCGGAAGGGCGCGGGGTAGTTCCGCGACGGGGATCAGCGTTTGCCCTCCCGGACCGACGAGGCGGTCTGCCTGGAGGGAGAAGGGGGCGGGGTGGTGGGCCGAGTAGGTCACCCGATCGACACCCGCCGGGATGAGTTGGGCCGCGGCGACGACAGCGGGTTCATCGGCGTTGAACACCGCGGTGTCACCGGGCCCCTGGTTGGCCCAGACGCGAGCCTTGGCCGCGGCGTAGTGGGTCAGCGAGGGGTGCCAGTCGAGGTGATCGGGGGCCAGGTTGAGCCAGCAGCTCACGGCGGGCCGGAAGGTGTCGGTGTAATGGAGCTGAAACGACGACACCTCGGCCACCACCACCTCGGCGCGCGAGCCCACGGCCTCGATCATGGGTACGCCGATGTTGCCGGCCGCGGTCGCGGGCACGCCGGAGGCCTGGAGGATGGCGGTGACCAGGGTGGTGACCGTGGTCTTCCCATTCGTCCCGGTGATGGCGACCAGCCGGGGCCGGCCGGCCTGGGCCGCCAGCTGGGCGGCCACCTCGATCTCGGCCCGGACCGGCACGCCGGCGGCGGCCGCCGCGGCGTAGACGGGATGCCCGATCGGAACGCCTGGGCTGGGCACCACCAGGTCGCAGCCCGCCAGACGGGCGGCCAGAGCGGCGCCGGATGGTGTCGGCTCCACCGTCACGCCGATCGCCGCGGCCATGACGGTATCGGGCGGGTACCGATCGTCGAATATCAGGGGCTGGTCGCCGGCGGCCACCAGGGCCCGGGCCACGGCCCGGCCGGTGACACCGAAACCGATGACGGCAACCCGGCGGCCGGTCACCCGGTCCCGCCCTTCGACAAGAAGTCGGCGTAGAACGATCCCAGGGCCAAGGCCGTGCACAGTCCGGCCAGGATCCAGAAGCGGATGATCACCGTGGTCTCGGGCCAGCCCAACAACTCGAAGTGATGATGGATGGGGGCCATGCGGAAGACCCGCTGGTGCAGGAGCTGGAAGCTGGTGACCTGGATGATCACGGACAGGGTCTCGAGCACGAACAGCCCGCCGATGATCGGTAGCAACAGGTCGACGTTCTCGAGCAACGCCAGGGTGGCGATCGCCGTGCCGATGCCCAACGATCCGGTGTCACCCATGAAGATGCGGGCGGGCGCGGCGTTGAACCACAGGAACCCGGCGCATGCGCCGATAAAGGCGGCAGCCAGGGACGCCTCGTCGAGCGATGCCGGGTTGCGGTAGATGGCGAAGTGACGAAGTTGTTCGAAGCCGATGACCGTGAAGGCGGCAAAGGAGAAGATGGACGAGCCGGCGGCCAGCCCGTCCAGGCCGTCCGTGAGGTTGACAGCGTTGCTGCAGCCCACGATCACCAGCACCGCGAAGATGACCCAGCCGACCCGGCCCAGGTCGATCCCGAGCGAGTTGTAGCGGGTAAAGGACAGGTGGGTGTCGACCTTGAGCCAGGTGACGCACAGGATGGCGAACGTGAGGGCCACCACCAGCTGTCCCGCGATCTTGGCCCGCTTGTTGAGGCCCAGGCTGCGCTCTCGGTGGTGCTTGATCCAGTCGTCGATCAGGCCCAGGCCGGCTGTGGCGCACACGGCCAGCATGGCGACCAGGCCCCGGGTGGTGAAGGTGCCTTCGACGTGTTCGACCAGGTAGCCCGTCACGGCCGCGCCGATGATGGCGACTCCGCCCATGGTCGGGGTGCCCGCCTTGGTGAGATGCCGTTCGGGGCCGTCCTCGCGGATCTGCTGGCCGATCCCCTGGGCCCGCAGCCAGTTGATGAGCAGCGGCGTGCCGAGCATGGCGATGAGGAGGGCGATCCCGCCCGCCAGGAGCAGGTCGGTCACTGGTGTTCCTGCCGAGAGGCCAAGATGCGGAGCAGGGACGTCCGGGCCGTCTCGGCATCGTCGAAGGGCAGGACGCGTCCGCCGATCTCCTGACCGGGCTCATGACCCTTCCCGGCGATGAGGACCACATCGCCGGGACGGGCGTTGGCCAGGGCGTTCGAGATGGCACGGGCCCGGTCCGGTTCGGTGAGCAGGTTCCCCTGATCGGCCGCGCCCGACACCACCTGGGCGATGATGGCGTCTGGGTCTTCCGAGCGGGGATTGTCGGACGTGACGATGGCGAGGTCGGCGAGCCGAGAGGCCACTTGCCCCATGAGGGGGCGCTTGTCGTGGTCCCGGTCGCCGCCCGCCCCGAAGACGACGAGCAGCGCGCTGGTGGTGAGCTCGCGAGCCCCCTGGAGGGCCTGGGCCAGCCCGTCCGGGGTGTGGGCGTAGTCGACGAGGACCGTGAAGGGCTGGCCGGCGTCGACGGACTCGAACCGCCCCCGCACGCCGGGGACGGACGACAGACCCGCCGCGACCGTCGCCGTCGGGACGCCGAGGGCCCGGGCGCAGGCGGCCGCGGCCAGGGCGTTGGCGATGTTGAACCGGCCGCCCAGGTTGATGGTGATCGGCTGCCCGTCCCACGTGAATTGGCTGCGCCCGGGTGACAGTTCGACCTGGCTGGCCTCCTCTGGAGCGAACGTCGCCACCGGGATATCGGACCCCGACAGCCGCTCGAGCAGGCGCTGGCCCCACGGGTCGGAGCGGTTGACGACAGCCAGTCCGATCCGGTCCGGGGCAAAGAGCAGGGCCTTGGCCTCGAAGTAGTCCTCCATGGTGTGGTGATAGTCCAGGTGCTCCGGGGTCAGGTTGGTGAAGACGCCGGCCGCGAAGCGGACCGCGTCGACGCGGTGGTGGACCAGGGCGTGGGAGGAGACTTCCATAGCGACCGCGTCGCCGCCCCGGTCGCGCCATTCGGCCAGCAAGCCGTGCAGATCGGGCGCCTCGGGGGTGGTTCGCTGCTGGGTGAGCGTACCGATGGCGGTCGTGGTCCAGCCATTCGCCTCGAAAGCCCCCTCCAGCAGGGCGCACGTCGTGGTCTTGCCGTTGGTGCCGGTCACCCCCACCACGGTGAGCGATCGCGACGGGTGCCCGAAGAAGGCGTCGGCGATGGGACCGAGGGCCTGGCGCACCGAGGACACCACGACCTGGGGGACGGCCAGATCGAGCGGCCGCTCGCTGATCACCGCCGTCGCCCCCTCGGCGACGGCGGCGGCCGCGAACTCATGCCCGTCTCGGTGCTCTCCCGGCACGCATGCGAACAGGGCCCCGGATGCGACCCGGCGCGAGTCCATGGTGAGGGCGCGCACCTCGGTCGCCGGTTCTCCCAGCACCGTCATCAGTAAGCCGAGCTCGCGCAGGCTCGCCTCCGCGATCAACCCTTCGAGCCGCATAGGACCTCAGCCCGACGGCGGGCTGGATCGGGACCGCGCCGCCGTGGTCGTCGAGGTGGTGCTCAAGGTCGTCGGCGGAGCCGGAGTCGGCGTGTTGGGCTGAGCCGGCGGCGCCGGCACCGGGGCGGGAGGCTTGGTCACGACCGGGGGGCTGGCCAGCCCAGGGAGCGGAGTGCCAGCCACCTCTCCGGCCCCGGTGGCCGACTGGCTGGTGGCCAACGGTACGCCGGGAGCGGGGGGCTGCTTTGGCAAGGGCTGGATGTCGAGGGACTGCAAGGCGTCGCGGGCGATGGTCGCGAAGGTAGGAGCGGAGGCGGCGGCACCGTAGTCGGGGGTGTCGTCGATCACGACCATCCCAGTGATCTGGGGGTCCTCCGCCGGGACGAACCCGGCGAAGCTGGCGACGTAGTGCCCGGCTTCGTAGCCGCCGGTCGGCG
>DASXZS010000271.1:0-5877 GCA_036501785.1 Acidimicrobiales bacterium
GTTGGGCCTTCGGACGTTGGGCCAGCCCGCTTCGAGGTGTACACCCATGGCGGCCGGGTCGCCACGGGCATCGACGCGGTGGCCTGGGCCGCGGAATGCGAGGCCCGCGGCGCGGGCGAGGTGGTCCTCAACTCCATGGACCGTGACGGCACCCGCCGCGGCTTCGACCTCGAGCTGACCCGACTCGTCGTCGATACCGTCGGCATCCCGGTGGTCGCCAGCGGCGGCGTCGGTCGCCTCGAGCACCTGGTGGAAGGGGCGGTGGCGGGTGGGGCCGACGCGGTGCTGGCCGCGTCCGTCTTCCATTTCGGTGAATCCACCGTGGCCCAGGCCAAGGCCGAGCTGCGGGCGGCTGGGGTCGTCGTCAGGCCCGTAGCCGGCGAGAGCCGGCACTAGGGTGACAATGATGCCAATCTCCGCAGGAACTGGCTCCGACTCGCCCAAGCAGGCGGTCCAGATGTTGACCGACCGGGTGTTGGTGCAGATCCCGCGCGGGGAGGGCGAGCGCAAGTCACGTGCCGGCATCCTGATCCCCGCTACGGCCCAGGTGGCCCGCCGGTTGGCCTGGGCCGAGGTGGTGGCCGTCGGGCCCCACGTGCGCAACATCAAGGCCGGCGACCAAGTGTTGTTCAACCCTGAAGACCGCTACGAGGTGGAGGTGCAGGGGGAGGACTATCTGATCCTGCGGGAGCGGGACATCCACGCGGTGGCCTCAGAGCGCGTCGACGACGGTACCGGCCTGTACCTGTAAGCGGGGGAGCCGGCGGGGGGCGCAACGGCCGGGCCGTGAGGCCGAAGGTGGGTTTCCCTGACCGATCCGCGCCACCTCTGACCGATTCGCTCACTTGTGACGGGTTAAGTGTCTCGGAGACCCATAAGTGGTCAGAGATCGCCGAACCCGTCAGAGATTGGCCCTTCGCCCGCCGTTCCCGCCCTCGCTGGCTGCCGTCGCTGGCTGCCGTCGCTGGCTGCCGCTTCCCCTCCGCCGGGGGCCCGGCACCCTCTCAGCCCAACGTGGTCCAGGCGTCGTACGAGATCGGCTCCATCGCCGCCTCCCCCTCTTGGTCGGACGGGCCGTTCTGCACGAAGACGGCGATGAGGTAGTTGCGACCGTCGCCGTCGACCCAAGCGATGCCGTTGCGGCAGCCGATCTCCGGGATACGCCCTGTCTTGGCCGCCCGGACGTCGACCGGCGGGGGCCCGAAGTTGATCCCGAACACCTGGCTGGGCTCCACATGGCCCAGCAGGTACAAACCGTAGGCCCGGGACGAGTTATTGAGGAACCGGTTCGGCGTCGCGAAGGTGTTGAGCAGGGTGATCTGATCGGTCGGGGTGGTGGTGGAAACGCCCCAGTTGGCCAGGACGGTGGTGTTGGTCATGCCGATGGAGTCGTCCCACGCCTGGATGGCAGGTGCTCCCCCCACCTGATCGAAGAGGGCCTGCCCGTCGGCGTTGCTGCTGATCTCGATCATCGGCCCCGCCAAGCTCTGCTCTTCGGCCGTCAGCCCTCGCCCTTGGGCCTGGGCTTCGGCCAGCAGGGTGCCGAGGATCTCGACCTTGAAGGTGCTCGCCAGCGTCAGCTGCGGGCCCGGATTGAAGGTGAACGTCGAGCCGGTGTTGAGATCCTCGACCGCGGCGGTCACGGTCTCCGGCAGGGCGTTGAGCAACGCATCCAGCGCCGGCGTAAACGGTGACAGGGGCGCGGCCCCCTCGGTCAGCCAGTAGCCCCCGGCCGACCGAGCCATGCCGACGATCCGCTGCGGCAGGTGCCGACCGCCGGTCGAGCCGTAGAAGCGGGCGTCGCCGAACGTGAAGATGCCGCCGTCGGAGGCGACCAGCCAGTAGCCGCGCCCGGTGGCGGTGGGCGCCATGCCCACGATGGGCTGGTCGAGGCGGATGGCGCCGGTGGAGCCGTGGAAGCCGGCGTCGCCGAAGGTGAAGATGCCGCCGTCGGAGGCGACCAGCCAGTAGCCGTTCCCGCCCCGGGTGGCGGCCATACCGACGATGGGCTGGTTGAGGCGGATGTTGCCGGTAGAGCCGTGGAAGCGGGCGTCACCGAAGCTGAAGACGCCGCCATCGGCCGCGACCAGCCAGTAGCCGTTCCCGCTCCCGGTGGCGGCCATACCGACGATGGGCTGGTTGAGGCGGATGTTGCCGGTGGAGCCGTAGAAGCGGGCGTCGCCGAAGGAGAACACGCCGCCGTCGGAGGCGACCAGCCAGTAGCCCTTGCCCGTGGGGGTGGGGGCGATGCCCACGATGGGCTGGTTCAGGTGGATGGCCCCGGTGGAGCCGTGGAAGCCGGCGTCGCCGAAGCTGAAGATCCCGCCGTCGCCGGCGACCAGCCAGTAGCCCTTGCCGGTCGGGGTGGCGGCGATGCCGACGACCGGAGAGGACAGGATGCGCCCGGTGAGGCCGCCGAGATTGGGGGCGGTTCCGAACGGGAATACCACCCCGCCGGCGCTGCTGGCGTCCGAGACCTCAGTGGATTGGGCGGCGACGGCACCGGTGGACGCGGCCGCGCCGGTGGACCCCGCGACGCCGAAGGTGATGAGGCCGCCCAGCAGGGCGACCGCCCCCGTCGCGGCACCTAGCGTGCGCCCCCACCGCCGATCCGCTCCGCCTTTTCGCCCCCACATATGCCGCCCCCTTTGGATGCCGCACTCAGAAACAGTCTGAAAAGTCACGGGAGCCTAACTCGGACACCGAAGTGGCGGGTGGCATCGTGAGGCGCAATTGCCGAAAAGTCATCGGCCCTCGCCTCCTACCATGAGGGCATGCCGGTCGCCACCCCCATCGACGCCACGCCGGAGCAGCTGGCTCAGGTCCGTTACAACGCCGACGGCCTGGTAGCCGCCATCGTGCAGGAGCACGGCACCAGTGAGGTGCTGATGATGGCCTGGATGGACGCCGGAACCCTGACCGAGACACTCGAGACGGGGCGGATGGTGTTCTGGTCGCGCAGCCGGCAGGAGCGGTGGCGCAAGGGCGACACGTCCGGCGACCGGCAGTGGCTTCGGGCCGCCTATTACGACTGCGACGGCGACGCCCTGCTCTTCGTCGTCGAGCAGGAGGGCGCGGGGGCCTGCCACACCGGCGCGCGCTCCTGCTTCCACCGCCCGTTCGGCGTCACCGGCCGGGGCGCGGCGGCCTCGTGAGACGCGCCCCTTCCGTGACCCGGCCCGGCCGTGACGAGTTCGCGTCGCTGGCCCGCCAGTACACGGTGGTGCCCGTGTGGCGGGAGCTGCTCGCCGATCTGACCACCCCGGTCGCAGCCTTCGCCCGCCTCGCCGGCGGTGGCCAGCCCGACGACCGGGCCTTCCTGCTGGAGTCGGTCGAGCACGCCGAGCGGTGGGGCCGGTGGTCGTTCGTGGGCCGGCGACCCTCGGCCACCCTGATCGCCGCCGACGGCGCCATCACGGTCGAGGGCGAGCTGCCCGCCGGCATTCCCCTCGACCAGGGCGTGCTGGCAGCCGTCGAGGCCCTCCTGGGTGCCTACCACTCGCCGGTGATCGACGAGCTGCCCCCGTTGCACGGCGGCATCGTCGGCTACCTCGGCTACGACGTGGTCCGCGAGGTCGAGCACCTTCCCGCCACCCCGCCAGACGAGGCCGGCTACCCGGACGCCATCCTGTCGGTGGTGGGCCAGATGGCGGCCTACGACTACTGGCGCCAGCGGGTTACCCTCATCGAGTCCGTGCCCATCCCGCCCGAGGCCGCGGGCGACGTGGCCGCCTGCGACGCCCTCTATGACGCGGCGGTGGCCCGGCTCGACGAGCTGGCCGCGGCCGGCGCCCACCCCGTCGACGAGCCCCTCCTGGCCCCACCCGAACGCGACGACGAGCTGCCGGCGGTGCGCCGGCGCACCTCGCCCGGGCTGTACGCCAAGGCTGTAGAACTGGCCAAGGAGTACATCCTGGCCGGTGACATCTTCCAGGTGGTCCTGTCGCAGCGGTTCGAGCTCGACCTGGGCGCCGACCCCTTCGACCTGTACCGGTCGCTGCGCCAGGTCAACCCCAGCCCCTACATGTACTACCTGCGCCACCCGGAGCTGTGCGTAGTCGGTTCGTCGCCCGAACCCATGGTGCAGCTCCTCGGCGGGCGGGTCATCTCCCGGCCCATCGCCGGCACCCGGCGGCGGGGGACCACCGACGAGCACGACCGGCGCATGGCCTCGGAGCTGGTCGAGCACCCCAAGGAGCGGGCTGAGCACGTCATGCTCGTCGACCTGGCCCGCAACGACGTGGGCCGGGTGGTCGACTACCGCAGCGAACAGGTCGACGAGCTGATGACTCTGGAGCGCTACAGCCACGTGATGCACCTGACGTCGCAAGTGTCGGGCCGGCTGCGGGCCGGCCTCGGACCCATCGACGTCCTGCGCGCCACGCTCCCGGCCGGGACGGTGTCGGGCGCCCCTAAGGTGCGCGCTATGCAGATCATCGACGAGCTCGAACCCGCCAAGCGCGGCCCCTACGCCGGCGTCATCGGTTACTTCGACTTCTCCGGCAACCTCGACACCGCCATCGCCATCCGCACCATGCTGATCGCCCCGGACGGCACGGCCACGGTGCAGGCCGGCGCCGGGATCGTGGCGGACAGCGACGCCGCCGACGAGGACCTGGAGTGCCGCAACAAGGCCGCCGCCCTGCTGGCCGCGGTGCCGGGCGCTCGCCGCATCACCGAGGCCCGCCGCCGTGGCTGAAACATCAGATGGCACGACAGACGGCACACGAGATGGCACACCAGATGGCCGTTACGCCGTGTGGCTGGACCGAGAGATGGTGACCGCGGCCGGGCCGGAGGCCGGGACGTTCCTGCAAGGTCAACTCAGCCAGGACGTGGTGGCCCTCGCCCCAGGGACGAGCGCCTGGTCGTGGGTGCTCGCTCCCAATGGGAAAGTCGACGCCCTGGTGCGGGTCACCCGCCGCTCAGATGACGAATGGCTGCTCGACACGGACGGCGGATGGGGGCCGGCGCTGCTCGCCCGCCTCAATCGGTTCAAGTTGCGAACGAAGGTCGACCTCGAGCTCCAATCGTGGCGAGCACTCGGCTTGCGGGGTGGTGAGACGGTGCCCGCCCTGGAGGGGGTCACGGCGCGCTTCGACTGGCCCACCCTGGCCGGTGTCGACGTCTTCGGCCAGGCCCCCGAGGTGCCCGACGAGTGGCCGCTGCTGTCCGGGGAGGACTACGAGGCTGAGCGGATCGTGGCCGGCGTGCCCAAGCTGGGCGCCGAGCTGACGGACAAGACCATCCCCGCGGAAACCGGGCTGGTGGGCGAGCAGGCCGTGAGCTTCACCAAAGGGTGCTACACCGGCCAGGAGTTGGTGGCGCGCATCGACTCGCGTGGCGGCCACGTGGCGCGCCACCTGTGCGTCCTGCGGCTCCCGGCGCGGGTCGAACCCGCGACTGAGCTCGTCGATGCGGCCGGCAAACCGGCCGGCTCGGTGACGAGCGTGGCATCCTCGTCGCGCCGGGGCTGGGTGGGACTCGGCTACGTGCGACGCGGCGTCGAGGTTCCAGGCACCCTCCACGCCGGTACGGACGGTCCCCTGGTCGAAGTGGGGGACCTGCCCGGGTGGTGAAGTCCACTTGGGTGGCCGTGGCGGCGGCCGCCCTGCTGGCGGGCTGTGGCGGCGTGCAGACGTTGTCGTACCCCACCCCGCCGGCCACCACCGCCCCGGCGGTCACCAGCGGTGCCACGTTGCCGACCAACCTGCCTTCGGTTGTGGAGGCGGGGGTGCCCGGCGCCACCACCACAGTGGCGCCCACCATCGGCCCCGGCGGAGCCACCCTCAACGGCACCGTGCTCGGCCCGGCCGGACCGGTCGCCGGCGCCACCGTGGAGGCCGACCGGATCGTCGGCGACCAGGTGGCGTCCAC
>DASXZS010000272.1:0-9561 GCA_036501785.1 Acidimicrobiales bacterium
ACCGGGTCCGCCAGCGACAAACTGGCCGCTCTCAGCGCCGCCCGCAAGGAAGTGGCGGCCCTGGCTGGCCCGGAGCTCTCCGCCGGCGACGACCCGGTGCTGGTGGCTGTCGCCGACGCGGCTCGCCGCTTCCCCCTCCCCCTCGGCGCTTTCGACGAGCTCATCGACGGCTGCGAGATGGACGTGCACGGCACCGACTACCAGACGTTCGACGACCTGGTGGGGTACTGCCGCCGGGTGGCCGGCAGCATCGGCCGGCTCAGCCTCGGGGTCTATGGCACCGCCGACGTCGACCAGGCCCAGCCGCTCGCCGACGCCCTGGGGGTGGCGCTGCAGATCACCAACATCCTCCGTGACGTCATCGAGGACCGAGATGAGATGAGCCGGATTTACCTGCCCGTCGAGGACCGGAAGCGTTTCGCGGTGGCGCCGGACCTGAGCGGGCCCGTCGATGGCGTGTTGGCCCTGATCACCTTCGAGGCGGGCCGCGCCGAGGACTGGTACGACCAGGGGCTGGCGCTGCTGCCGATGCTCGACTGGCGTTCTCGTGCGTGCACGGCGGCGATGGCGGGCATCTACCGGCGTCTGTTGACGCGGATCCAGCGCGACCCGGGCGGCGTGCTGCGGGGCCGGATGTCGCTGCCCGGCCGGGAGAAGGCCGCGGTGGCGGTGCGGGCGTTGGCGCGAGGTGGGGCATGAACCCGACCCGGCCGGCTGACGGGTCGTGGCACCTGGTCGTCATCGGCGGCGGGCTGGCGGGCCTGGCGGCTGCGCTCGAGGGGGCGGACCGGGGGGCGCGCGTCACCCTCCTGGAGCGGCGGAACCGATTGGGCGGCCTGACCTGGTCGTTTCGGCACGGGGACCACTGGGTGGACAACGGCCAGCACGTGTTCCTGCGCTGCTGCGAGGAGTACCTGGGCTTCCTCGATCGCATCGGGGCCGCGTCCGAGGTGGAGCTGCCCGACCGCCTGGACATCCCGGTGGTGGCGCCCGGAGCCGGGGCCGGTGCGCCCCGGTTCGGCCGTCTGCGCCGTTCGGATCTGCCCGCGCCTCTGCATCTGGCCGGTTCCCTCCTGCGGTTCCCGCATCTACCGCTCACCGCCCGGCTGGGGTTGGGCCGAGCCGTGCTGGACCTGCGCCGGCTCGACCTGGCCGACCCGGCCTTGGACCGGGAGAGCTTCGGTGACTGGTTGGGTCGCCACGGACAGGCGCCGGCGACGGTGACCGCCCTGTGGGACCTGATCACCATCCCGACCGTCAACCTCCGGGCGGCGGACGCCTCGCTGGCCATGGCGGCCAAGGTCTTCCAGACCGGGTTGCTCACTGACACCCGGGCCGCGGATATCGGTTGGAGCCGGGTACCGCTCGGTCACCTGCACGGAGTACGAGCCGGCGCCGCCCTGGAGAAGGCCGGCGTGCAGGTCCACCTCGGGGCCGCGGTCCAAGCGGTCCAAGCGGTGGAGCGGGACGCGGACCGCGCCCCCTCCTTTACCGTCCGCACCGCGGCGGCCAGCCTTGACGCCGACGCGGTGATCATGGCCGTCCCCCACGACGTGGCCGGCCCCCTGCTGCCCCCCGATTCGGTGGCCAACCAGACCCGGCTGGGGGAGCTGGGGACCTCGGCCATCGTTGACGTCCACCTGGTCTTCGACCGGCCGGTGACCCGGTGGCCGCTGCTGGCGGGGCTGCACTCTCCCATCCAGTGGGTGTTCGACCGGACCGCATCGTCGGGGCTGTCGACTGAGCTGGCCGGACATCACGGAGAGCCCGGACATCAGGGACAGCAGTACGTGGCCGTGTCCGTTTCGGCCGCGGACGAGCTGCTGGGCCGCCGCCCGGACCAGGTCTCGGCCTGGATCGCGACGGAGCTGGCCCGCCTGTTGCCGGAGGCCGCCGGGGCCCGGGTGCTGGACGCCATCGTCACCAAAGAGCGCCACGCCACGTTCCGGGCTGCCCCCGGCACCGCCCCGCTGCGGCCTGCCGCGTCCACGGCCTGGCCCGGTCTGGCCGTGGCTGGGGCGTGGACCGACACCGGCTGGCCGGCGACGATGGAGGGGGCGGTACGCAGCGGCCGCGCCGCCGCCGGCGTGGTGTGTGCCGCCGCCGGGCCGCCGCGAGCCGTTCCAGTGGCGGCCGGATCTGCCACCGCCCGATCGACCCATCCGATCCCCCGCACCGAGGAGGTAGCTTGACCCCGACCATCGGCGTCCCCGAAGTCCTGGCCCGGTCCCGCCGGGTCATCGACCCGGCCATGACGGAGGCCATCGCTCGGCTGGCCCCGGAGATCCGCCGGCTCGCCAGCTATCACATGGGCTGGACAGACCCCGGCGGCAACCCGGTCGAGTCCCCCGGCGGCAAGGGGATCCGGCCCACCCTGGCCGTGCTGGCGGCCGAGGCCGCCTGGGCAGATGCCGAGCTGGGCGTGCCCGGCGGGGTGGCCGTCGAGCTGGTTCACAACTTCTCGCTCATCCACGACGACATCATCGACACCGACACCGAACGCCACCACCGGCCCACGGTGTGGTCGGTGTACGGCATCGGTCCGGCCATCGTCGCCGGCGACGCCCTGCAGATCCTGGCCCACCAGGTGCTCCTGGAGAGCCCGTCCGGGCGGGGCGCGGCCGCATCCGCGGCCCTGGCCGACGCCACTGCGGCGATGATCGCCGGCCAAGCCGACGACATCGCCTTCGAGACCCGCCGCGACGTCACCGTCGAACAGTGCATGGCCATGTCGGCCGCCAAGACCGGCGCCATCCTCGGCTGCGCGGCGTCGGTTGGCGCCATCCTGGCCGGGGCGCCCGATGCCACGGTCGGGGCCCTGCGCGACTACGGGCGGCACTTGGGCCTGGCCTTTCAGGCCGTCGACGATCTGCTCGGGATCTGGGGCGACCCGGACCGGACCGGCAAGCCCGCCGGGAGTGACCTCCGCCAACGCAAGAAGTCCATGCCGGTGGTCTCCGCCCTGGCGGCTGGCGGCGCCGAAGCCGACGAACTGCGCGCCCTGATCGTGGGGCCGCCCGACACCGCCGACACCGCCGACACCGCCGACACCGCCGACATGGCCGACATTTCCGACACTGCCGACTGCGGCCGCCTCGAACCGCTGGACAGCGAGCAGATCGAGCGGGCCACCTACCTGGTCGAGGCTTGCGGCGGGCGGGAGTGGACCGCGGTCCGGGCCAAGGCCAACCTGGACGCCGCCCTCGGCGCCCTCGAGCGGGTGCGGCTGTCCGCCATCCCCCACCGCGACCTGGCCGACATCGCCGTCTACGTGGTGGAGCGCGAGTCGTGACCTCGCTGGCGGCGGCGGGCGCCGGCGTACCCCTCGAAGAGCCCCCCGAAGTGCCGCTCGAGGCGCCGCTCGACGACGCCGAGGCCGCCCTGGCGGCGGGGCGCGAGCACCTGCTCAAGCTGCAGCATCCCGATGGGTGGTGGAAGGCGGAGCTCGAGACCAACGTCACCATGGACGCCGAAGACCTCATGCTCCGGCACTATCTCGGCATCGTGGAACCGGAGGCCGCGGCCGCCTCGGCGCGCTGGATCCGGGCCAACCGGCGCCACGACGCCACCTGGTCGACGTTCTACAGCGGGCCACCGGACCTCTCCACCACCATCGAGGCGTACGTGGCGCTCCGGCTCGCCGGCGACGACGAACAATCCCCGGCCATGCGCGCCACCGCGGCGTGGGTGCGGGCGCACGGGGGGATCGCCGGGAGCCGGGTGTTCACCCGGATCTGGCTGGCCGTCCTGGGCCGGTGGGACTGGGAGGACCTGCCGGTGCTGCCGCCGGAGATCATGTTCCTGCCCTCGTGGGCCCCGCTCAACATCTACGACTTCGGCTGCTGGGCCCGCCAGACGATCGTGGCCCTGAGTGTCGTGATGGCCCACCGGCCAGCCCGCCCCTTGCCGTTCGCGCTCGACGAACTCCAGGCCGGCGGCGCCCCTGCGCCGGGCCGCACCCTGGCCCCCGGCCGGGCCGGACTGCGCACCACTGGCGGGCGGTTCCTCGCTCTGGACCGCCTGCTGCACCGCTACGAACGACTCCCCCGCTGGTTCGGGCCCCGCACCCTCCTCCGTCGGGCCGCCCTGCGCCGGGCCGAGCAGTGGATCATCCGGCGCCAGGAGGCCGACGGCCTGTGGGGCGGCATCCAACCTCCCGTCGTCTACTCCATCATCGCCTTGCACTTGCTGGGCTACCCCCTCGACCATCCGGTGCTGCGCGCGGCCCTTGACGGGCTCGAGGGTTTCGTCATCCACGACGAGCGGGGCCGGCGCATCGAGGCCTGCCAGTCGCCCGTGTGGGACACCGCCCTGGCGGTGGTGGCCCTCGCCGACGCCGGCGTCGAGGCCGACGACCCGGCTCTGGTCGCCGCGGCCCGGTGGCTCGTCGGCGAGGAGATCCGGGTCCGCGGCGATTGGGCGGTGCGCCGGCCCCGGCTGGCCCCCGGCGGCTGGGCCTTCGAGTTCGCCAACGACAACTACCCCGATATCGACGACACGGCCGAAGTGGTACTGGCCCTCCGCCGGGCCCAGGCCGCCATCGGGCCCGAGGGCGACGCGGCCTGCGCCCGGGGGGTGGCGTGGACGGTCGGTATGCAGAGCCGCAACGGCGGGTGGGGTGCCTTCGACGCCGACAACGACAGCACCCTCGTGGCCGCGCTCCCCTTCTGCGACTTCGGCGAGGTGACCGATCCCCCCTCGGCGGACGTCACCGCCCACGTCCTGGAGATGCTGGCCCAGGAGCCCGGCGTGCCGGCCGGGGTTCGCCAACGGGGCCTGGCCTGGCTGTCTGGGCAACAAGAGGAGGATGGGTCCTGGTTCGGGCGTTGGGGGGTCAACTACCTCTACGGGACGGGCGCGGCGGTGCCGGCCTTGATCGCGGCCGGGGTGGTCCCGGGCGACGCCCGCATCCGCAAGGCGGTCGCCTGGCTGGAGCGTCGCCAGAACCCGGACGGGGGCTGGGGCGAGGACCTCCGCTCCTACATCGATCCCGAATGCCGCGGGCGAGGAGCCTCGACGGCCTCCCAGACGGCCTGGGCCCTGCTGGCCCTGCTGGCTGCCGGCGAGCAGGACAGCCGGGCCACCCGGCGGGGCGTGGACTGGCTGGTGGCCACCCAACGATCGGACGGGACATGGGACGAGCCGTGGTTCACCGGTACCGGCTTCCCGTGGGACTTCAGCATCAACTACCACCTGTACCGCCTGGTGTGGCCGGTCATGGCCCTGGGGCGGTACGGGCGGGCCGTCCGAGGCAGTCCACTGTGAGCGATCCGGAGTTGCTGATCTTGGCGCCCATGCGAGTCGAAGCCCGGGCGCTGGCGCCGCGCCATCCCGGCACCCGCGTGGTGCGGGCCGGCTACGGGCTGCGGCGAGCGGCCGAGACGGCGCGGGCCGAGCAGGCGGCCCGGCCCGGGCCCGCGGCGGTCGCCGTCGCCGGCGTCGCCGGCGCCCTGGTGGACGGGTTGGCCCCGGGAATGCTGGTGGTGGCAGACCGCGTCCTGGACGCGGCTGGCCGACCGGTCGGCGCTCCGCTGGAGTCGGCACCGATCGTCGCCGCGGCCCTGCGGCAGCGGGGTCTCGACGTCCGGGTCGGCCCCATCGTGTCGACCGAGCACCTGGTGAAAGGATCCTCGGAGCGCGCCGCTCTGGCCGCGACCGGGGCCCTGGCCGTCGACATGGAGACCGCCGCCTTGCTCGCCACCCCGTGGGAACGCCCGGTCACGGTGGTGCGCGCCATCTCCGACACCTCGTCGCGGGACCTCCTCTCGCCGGCCATCATCACCGGTGGGCTGCGAGCCCTGCGGGCCCTCCGGGCCGCCACCCCGGTCCTGGAGGACTGGGCCGCCGGCATCGGCGCCCGGAAGGTGGTGCTCGCTGGGCCCCGGTCGTTTTGCGCCGGCGTGGAGCGGGCTATCCAGACCGTCGAGCGGGTCCTGGAGCGGTACGGGGCCCCGGTGTACGTCCGCCGGCAGATCGTGCACAACCGCCACGTGGTCGCCGACCTCGAAGCCCGCGGCGCGGTGTTCGTGCACGAGCTCGACGAGATACCCGACGGGGCCACGGTGGTCTTCTCCGCCCATGGGGTCGCTCCTGCCGTCCGGGCCGTGGCCGCGCAGCGGGGCCTGCAAGTCGTCGACGCCACCTGCCCCCTGGTGGCGAAGGTGCACCACGAGGTCCACCGCTTCCATCAGCGTGGCGACCAGGTGGTGCTGATCGGCCACGCCGGCCACGACGAGACCGAGGGCACCCTCGGCGAAACCGCAGGCATCACCCTCATCGAGAACTACGACGACGTGGCCGCTCTGGAGGTCGCCGACCCCGACCGCCTTGCCTACGTCACCCAAACCACCTTGTCGCCCGACGACGTGGCCGGCCTCGTCAGCGCCCTCTCCGAGCGCTTCCCCGCCATGGTCGGCCCGCACGCCGCGGACGTCTGCTACGCCACCCAGAACCGGCAGGACGCGGTGCGCGCCATCGCCGGCGCGTGCGATCTCCTCCTGGTGATCGGGTCGACCAACTCGTCCAACACCCTGCGCCTGGTCGAAGTGGCCAACCGGGCCGGGTGCCGGGCCGAACTGCTCGAAGACGCCAGCGAGCTGCGGCTGGAATGGCTACGCGGCGCCGCCACCGTCGGCGTCACCGCCGGCGCGTCCGCCCCCCCTGCCCTGGTCGAGCAGGTCGTCGCGGCCCTGTCCGGGCTGGGGCCGATCGAGATCGATGAGCGCTCGGTACGCACCGAACGCGTTAATTTTCCCCTGCCCCTGGAGGTCCGCTAACCGATGGGTATCCCCCTGCGTCAAAGCATCAAGATCGGCACGTACCTGGCCCGCCAGAAGCTGGCTGGCCGGGACAAGTTTCCGCTCATCGTCGAGCTGGAACCGCTGTTCGCCTGCAATCTGGCGTGCAATGGCTGCGGCAAAATCCAGCATCCCACCGAGATCCTGCGCCAGCGGCTCACGGTCGAACAGGCGGTGGCGGCCATCGAGGAGTCCCGGGCCCCCATGGTGTCGATCGCCGGCGGCGAACCGCTCCTGCACCCCGACATCGACCGGATGACCCAGGAGCTACTCGACCGGGGCCGATTCGTGTATCTGTGCACCAACGCCCTGCTGCTCGCTCGGAAGCTCGACCGCTTCACCCCCCACCACCGCTTCAGCTGGGTGGTGCACATCGACGGTCTGCGGGAGCGTCACGACGAGTCGGTCAGCCGGGACGGCACTTTCGACAAGGCGGTTGCTGCCATCAAGGCCGCCAAGGAGAAGGGGTTCCGGGTCAACACCAACACCACCTTCTTCAATACCGACTCGCCCAAGACTGTCCGCGAAGTGCTGGACTTCCTCAACGACGAGCTCGGCGTCGACCAGATGATGATCTCTCCCGGTTACGCCTACGAGAAGGCCCCCGACCAGGTCAACTTCCTCAGCCCCCGCCGCTCGACGGAGATGTTCGCCGAGGCCTTCGCAGACGGGCGGCGCAAGCACTGGCGCCTCAACCACAGCCCGCTCTTCCTGGACTTCCTGGAGGGGAAGGTGGACTTCGAGTGCACCCCGTGGGGGATCCCGAGCTACTCGGTATTCGGCTGGCAACGACCGTGCTACCTGATGGCCGACGGCTACGCCGAGACCTACCAGGAGTTGCTGGACACCACCGATTGGTCGAAGTACGGGCGGGGCAAGGATCCTCGCTGCGCCAACTGCATGGCCCACTGCGGCTACGAGCCGAGCGCGGTCCTGGCGACCACCGGCTCTCTCCGGCAGTCGCTGCGGGCCGCCATGGGGTCCTGACCGTATGGGGTTTGATCTTCCCAGCGCCTTACGGTCCCGGGCCGGCGAAGGCCCGGCTCTGTGGTCGCAGTATCTCAACCCGCAGACGGCCCGGGTGGTCCGCTCCATCGGATTCGACCGCCGATGGGAGCAGGGCCGCGGGTGCTACCTGTACGACGACACCGGCGCCCGGTACCTCGACTTCCTGTCGGGGTTCGGCGTGTTCGGGGTGGGCCGCTCCCATCCGACTGTCCGGCGGGCCCTGCAGGAGGTGCTCGACGCCGAGCTGGCCGACATGGTGCAGATGGACACGCCGCTCCTGGCCGGTCTGCTCGCCGAGGCCCTCATCGAGCGGGCCCCCGACCTCGACCGCGTGTACATGTGCAACAGCGGCACCGAGGCGGTCGAAGCCGCCCTGAAGTTTGCTCGCTGCGCCACCGGCCGGCCCCGGGTGCTCTACTGCGATCACGCCTTCCACGGCCTGACGGCCGGGTCGTTGTCGGTCAATGGCGCCAAGGAGTTCCGGGACGGCTTCGGGCCGCTCCTGCCGGGGACGGCGGTGCCGTTCGGTGACCTGGGCGCCTTGCGCCAGCAGCTCGCCGCCGGTGACGTGGCCGCCCTGATCATCGAGCCCGTCCAGGGCAAGGGCGTCCAGGTGGTGCCCGATGGGTTCCTGGCCGAGGCGGCCGCCCTGCTGCACCGGCACGGCGCCCTGCTCATCTGCGACGAGGTGCAGACGGGTTTGGGCCGCACCGGCCGGCTCTTCAGCTACGAGTACGACGGGGTGCAACCCGACCTGGTGACGGTGGCCAAGACCCTGTCCGGCGGGTTCGTGCCGGTGGGCGCCACCATGGGGACCTCGGCCGTCTTCCAGCGGGTGTACTCCTCCATGGACCGCATGCTGGTGCACGACTCGACTTACGGCACCAACGCCTTAGCCATGGCGGCCGGGTTGGCCACCCTGTCGGTAATCGACGACGAAGGGCTCATCGCCAATGCGGCCGCGGTAGGGGCCGAGCTGACCCGCAGCCTGCGAGAGCTCGCGGCGCGTTACGAGCTGATCAGCGATGTCCGGGGCCGCGGGCTACTGATCGGGATCGAGTTCGGACGGCCTCGTTCCCGGCGGCTGCGCACCCGGTGGGGTGCGTTGACCCTGGCCCGGAAGGGGCTGTTCACCCAGATGGTCGTGGGGGCGCTGTTCGAGAACCATCGCGTCCTGACGCAGACCGCCGGCGACCACATGGACGTCCTGAAGCTCCTCCCGCCGCTGACGGTGACCAGCGACCATGCCGCGGAGTTCATGACGGCCTTCGTCGCGGTCATGGACTCCATCCACGACAGCGCCCGGCCGGTCTGGCACTTCGGCTGGGGTTTGACGACCCGAGCCGCCCGGCGCACCAGGTAAGGCCGGCGTTTCAGGCCGGGATGATGACCTCCTGGGCGAAGGACGCCACCCGCGTCCCCTGACGGGTGTGGACGGACCCATGGACCAGCCCTTTGCCGCCCCAGATCGACACCGGATCGGACGAGAACAGGTGCCAGTCCTCGGCGTTGACCGGGCGGTGGAACCACAGGCTGTGATCGACCGTCCGGATCCCGGTTGGCCGGTCGATGGGCGTACGGGCCGCCAGCACTGAAAGGATGACGAGGTAGTCCGACATGAAGGCCAACGCCGCGGCGTGGCTGAGGGGATCCTCCCCCAGCGGGGCCGCCGACCGAGCCCAGTAGGGGTGGGCCGGGCGGGCGTAGGGTTGCTCGCCGGCGCCGTGGACCCGGCGCAGCTCGATCAGGTTGGGGG
>DASXZS010000273.1:0-4106 GCA_036501785.1 Acidimicrobiales bacterium
GGATCAGGATTCGGTGATGGTGACCTTGAGGATCTTGTGATAGATGGTCGGTGTTCCGGCTTGGGAGCCGTCGTGGTTGATCTTCTCGACCACGGCCAGCCCCGAGGTCACCTGCCCGAAAACGCTATAGAGCGGTTGCAAACCAGCACCTCCACCGGGGACCACGATGAAAAACTGGCTTCCGTTGGTGTTCGGTCCGCTGTTGGCCATCGCCATAGCCCCGGCGTCATAGGCCGTGTTCTTCGAGGGCAGCTCATCCTTGAAGGCGTAGCCAGGTCCGCTGGAGCCGGTGGCGGTGGGGTCGCCACCCTGATCCATAAAGCCGGGGATGACCCGGTGGTACACCGTCCCGTCGTAGAAGTGGTACCCGGCGAGGAACACGAAGTTGTTAACTGCCAGCGGCGCATCCTTCGGGAGCAGCGTCACGGCGATGGTCCCGGCATCGGTCACGATCGAGGCGGTGTAGGTCTTGGCGACGTCGATACAAAACGGCGGGGCTGACGCGAACTTCGTGTAACGCGGCGAGGTCCCATCCAGCTTCGGGAAGGGCACGTGCGCCGGCGCCGGCACGATCGACACGGCCCGCCCCGAAGCCGGCGCCGCGCCCGATCCGGTTGCTCCCGAGGCGGGCGTGTTGCACGCGGCGCTGACTGCGGGGGCCGGGTGGGCGACCAGGCCAGGTGCTTTCCCGGGCGTCAGGGTGGTGGTCGGTCCGGCCACGGTGGTGGACGACCCGACGGCAGTCGTCGAGGTCGTCACCTTCTTGCTACCGCCGCCCTGGGTGGTGCTGTAGATGGCCCCGCCCAGGGCCAGGGCGATGGCCGCCACCACCACGGGGACCACCCGAGTCCGGCGCCGGCGCCGCTGCTGGGCCTGGCGGAGTTGGGCCTGCCGGGCCGACTTTCCGGCGCGCTGGCGGGCTCGTTTGTCTGACGGCACGGCGGAACAAGCTAGCCGCCGCCCCGGCACCAGCAAACGCGGTGGGACCACGAAAGCCCACTGGTAGCCTGGTCCGTCGTGGCCCGGCTGGTGATGAAGTTCGGCGGCACGTCCGTCGGGGACGCCGACCGCATGCGCACGGTCGCGGACTACGTGGCCCGTACGGTGCGGCGCGGTCATCAGGTGGTGGTGGCGGTTTCGGCCATGGGCAAGGAGACCGACGAGCTGCTGCACCTCGCCAACCAGGTCTCGAACACCCGGCCGGGCCGCGAGATGGACATGCTGATCACCGCCGGCGAGCGCAAGGCCATGGCCCTGCTGTGCATGGCCCTCCACGACCTCGGCGTCCCGTCCGACAGCTTCACCGGCAGCCAGGCTGGCATCATCACCGACACCGATCACACCCGGGCCAAGATCGTCGACATCCGGGCCGACCGCATCAGCGCCGCCCTCGCCCTGGGCCGGGTGCCGGTCGTCGGGGGGGCCCAAGGGGTGTCGACAGACCGGGACGTCACCTTCCTCGGCCGGGGCGGGACCGACACCACCGCGGTGGCGCTGGCCCAGGCCCTCGACGCCGACGCCTGCGAGATCTACACGGACGTGTCGGGGGTCTTCACCGCCGACCCCCGGGTGGTGCCCGAGGCCCGCCGGCTCAAGCGGGTCAGCTTCGAAGAGATGCTGGAGATGTGCGCGGCGGGCTGTCCCAAGCCGGCCATGCGATCCGTGGAGTTCGCCCGCAACCACGGGGTCCGGCTCCACGTGCGCTCGGCGTTCACCTGGGAGCCGGGCACCCGGATCGAGGAGGAGGACCCCGACATGGAGCAGGCCATCATCTCCGCTGTCGTCTCGGACAGCTCCGAGGCCAAGCTCACCGTGACCGGCGTGCCGGACCGGCCGGGCATTGCGGCCCAGCTCTTCCGGGCCTTGGCCGACCGGTCCATCAACGTCGACATGATCGAGCAGAACGTGTCCCAGGCCGGCATGACCGACATCTCCTTTACCGTGCCCCACGGGGATCTGGCCACGGCCGCGGACGTCAGCCGGTCGCTGCAGCCGGAGATCGGCGCCCACACCGTCACCGCCGATCCCGACATCGCCACGGTGTCGATCATCGGGGCGGGCATGAAAACCCACCCCGGTGTGTCGGCGACCATGTTCGAGGTCCTCTCGCACGAGGGGATCAACATCGAGATGATCTCCACCTCGTCCATCCGCCTCACCTGCGTGGTGCGCGCCGACGTGGCGGAGAAGGCGGTCGTGGCGCTGCACCGGGCGTTCAAGTTGGAGGGCGAGTAGATGCTGACGGTCGGGGTGTACGGCGCCACGGGCCAGGTGGGCGAGGTGATGCGGGCCGTGCTCCAGGCTCGGTCTTTTCCCCACGATCGCCTGCGGCTCTTCGCCAGTTCCCGGTCGGCGGGGCGCAGCCTCGACGGCGTGGTGGTGGAGGACGTGGCCACCGCCGACCATGGCGGCGTCGACGTGGCCCTGTTCGCCATGGGTGCCGCGGCCGCGAGGGAATTCGGTGAAAAGGTCGCCGCCGCGGGTGCCATTGTCGTCGACAACTCCTCGGCGTGGCGCATGGACCCGGACTGCCCCCTGGTGGTGTCTGAGGTCAATGCCGGCGCCCTGGATCGCATACCGAAGGGCATCATCGCCAACCCCAACTGCACCACCATGGTGGGCATGCCGGTGCTCGCCCCCCTCCACGCCGACGCCGGCTTGGTGCGGCTGGTGGCCTCGACCTACCAGGCGGTCTCCGGAGGGGGGCTCGCCGGTACGGCCGAGCTGGAGGGGCAGGTCCGGGCGGTGGGCGACAAGTCGGCGGCGCTCGCCTTCGACGGCGGCGCCCTCGAGTTCCCGCTCTCGTCGGTGTTCCCGGGGCCGATCGCCTTCAATGTGCTGCCCCACGCCGGCGCCTTCGACGGCGACGAGACGGTGGAGGAGGTCAAGTTCCGCAACGAGAGCCGCAAGATCCTCGGCATCCCCGAGCTGGCGGTGTCGGTCACGTGCGTGCGGGTCCCGGTCTACACCGGCCATTCGTTGGCGCTCACCGCCACCTTCGAGCGGCCCATCTCGCCGGCTCGGGCCCTCGAACTGCTGCACCGCGCCCCCGGAGTCGAGGTCGTCGACATGCCGACGCCGCTGCAGTCGGCGGGTGGCGACACTTGTCTGGTCGGCCGGGTGCGGGCTGATCACAGCGATCCCTCGGGGCGAGGGCTGAGTCTGTGGGTGTCCGGTGACAACCTGCGCAAGGGGGCCGCCCTCAACGCCGTGCAGATCGCCGAGGCTCTGCTGGCGCGGGGCCTGGTTCCGGTCCGCTGAACGTCCGGCGCGCAGGGGTGCCGCCTAGCCTTTCGGCGTGCTAGGCACCGACGGCGAGGCACGACCGCGGCCTCGAGGGGATATCTGGGTGGTACTCGCCCTGGCGGCGGGAGCGGCGGCGGCAGCCTGCTTTGCCGGCTGCCATCCGACCGGAACGCCGGTGCTGGATCCGCTGTACTCGGCCCTGTTCGCCGCCATAGTGACGCTGGCGGCGGGTTGGGCGGCACGCGGCACCCTGCTGTGGCTGGGCGTGCTCGCCACCGCGGTGAGCCGAGGCGTGCTGCTGGTCCCCGCGAGTGCCAGCCTGGTGGTGGCCTTCGCCGGTTCCTTCTGGCGCCGCCCCGACCGGCGGGTGGGCGCCTTGGTGGGCGCCCTGGCCGCCGAGGTGGTCCTGCGGTGGCGTCCCGTCGGATTTCTCGGGGCTACCGCGCTGCTGGCGGCGGCGGCGGTCGCTCCGTGCCTGGTGTCGGGGGCACGTGCGCTTTCTCCGGGAGCCCGCCGCTGGCTGGGCTGGGGGACCTTCGCGGCGGTGGCTCTGGCGGCGCTTTTCACCATCCCGGCGGTCATCGGCGGCCTGGCTGCTCGCACAGAGATCAATCGCGGCATCACCGCATCCGAGGGGGCGCTGGGTTCGGTCAGCGCCGGCGACGCGGCGGCGGGCACGCAGCAGCTGGTGACCGCCCGTTCGGATTTCTCGGCGGCGGCCCGTTCGTTGGGCGCGTGGTGGACGGGCGGGGCCCGGCTGGTCCCGGTGGTGGCGCAGCAGCGCCAGGCCATGGCCGGCGCGGTCGAAGTGGCCAGGGATGTCGCGACCGTGGCCGCCACGGAGGCCAACCGCATCGACT
>DASXZS010000274.1:0-12869 GCA_036501785.1 Acidimicrobiales bacterium
GAGGTACGGCGCCAGTTGCGGCCCCTCGAGAAGCAGGCCGACGCAGCCCGGCGCCACGGCGACCTGGTTGGCGAGTTGGCAGCCGTTCGCCGGTACCTGCTCGGTGGGGAGCTGAGCGCGGTCGAGGCCCGGTTGGCCGCCGGCGGCCGCGAGCGCAGCGAGCTGGAACGGGCTGAGGCCGAGCTGCGCACCGCCCTGGCCGGCCTGGACGCCGACATCCTCCGGGCCGAAGCCGAGATCGGCGCCTCCGACGCGGCCGAACCCGCAGTGGACCTGGCCGAGCTGGTCTCCCGGGCTGAGGCCGGCAAAGCCCGGGCCGCCGGCCTGGTCGCCGTGCTGGAGGAGCGCCAGCGGTCGGTGCGGCGGGCGCTCACCGCTACCACCGATCAGGACGTGATCGCCGCCCTCGAAGCCGAAGCGGCTGCCCTCACCGAGCGGATGGTCGGGGCCGACGAGGAAGCCGTTCGGTTGCTGCCGCTGGCGGATGAGCTGGCGGAGGCCGAGGCCACCCTGGCGGAGGAGACCGAGGCGGTCGACGCGCAGTGGCAACTCGACGACACGCGGGTCACGGACCCGGCGGCCGAGGTTCGAGGCGAGCTGGCGGCGCTGCGCGCCTCGCTGGAGCAGTCCGGCGGCGAGGCCCGTCGTATGGATTCGCGCCTGGAGTCGATCCAGCGCCGCGTTACCCGCCTGGCCGCCGAACGCGACCGCCTGCAGGGTGTGGTCGCGGCCACCGAGGCCGCCACCCTTCGTCTGGCCGACGACGAGCGGGCCGCCGCCGCGGCTGCCGCCGCAGCCGAGGCGGAGTTGGAGGCCGCCAGTGTCGACCAGCGCCGGGCCGACGCCGGCCACCACCGCTGGGCCGCCCGGGAGGAAGCGCTGGCCCAGGGCCTCGACGAGGCCCGGGCCCGGGCCGGAGCCGAGCGGCTGGCCGGGATCGGCGGGGTGCTGGGGACGCTGGCGGAGCTCGTTGAGGTGGACGAGGGGTTCGAGGCCGCCTTCGAGGCGGCCGCCGGGGCCGTGCTGGCCGCCGTCATCGTGGACGGGGTCGGCACCGCCCGCCGCGGCCTCCAGACGCTCCATCACGCCGCGGTACCCGGCGCGGTTGTGCCAGTTCCCGACCGCTCCGACCCCCCCACCCCCCACCCCTCCACCGCCCACCTTTTCAACCCCGATAGCGGGACTCTCACCCAGGCCAACCCCATGCGGCCGGAAGGGGCCATGTGGCTGCGGGACCGGGTGCGGGCCCGGCTGCCGAGCGTCGGGACCCTGCTCGACGCGCTCCTAGCCGGTGCGGCGGTGGTGGACGGTGGTTGGGAAGCGGCGCTGGACGTGGCTATCGCCCGGCCGGAGTTGGTGGTCGTCACCCGGTCCGGTGACCGTCTCGCCGGCGGGCTGTGGCAGCTGCGGGCTGGTGCGACCGGGGTGACCGGGGCGGCCCTGGAGGAGGCCCGTCGGCAGGCGACTGCCTCCGCGGCCGCGGCCGCTACTGCCGAGACGCGCCTACAGGAGGCCCGCCGGCAGGCGACCGACGCCTCCGCGCCGCGGGACGCCGCGGCCCGGGCCGTGGAGGCCAACGCGGCGCGTCGCCGGGCCGCGGTCGATGCGCAGGAGCGGGTGGACGCCGAGTGGGCGGAGGCCGACAGCGAGCGGGCGGTGACAGCCGCGCAACGGCAGGAGCTCGCCGGACGCTTCCAGCGCGAGCAGGCCCGGATCGCGGAGATGGAGTCGCTGCTGCCCGCCCTCGAGGAGAAAGCGGAAGCGGAGGCGGAGCGAGCTGCCGCGGCGCGGGCGGCCCGGTCGCGGCTGGCCGAGCGGACGGCCGCAGTCGCAGCGATCCGCCGGGACCTGGAAGTCCGGGCGGCCGGGCTCGAGGAGCGCCGGACGATGACCGCCAACCGACTCGAAGAGGTCGAACAAAGGCTGCGGCGCCACGCCGCCGAGCGCGACGACGCCGCGGCCCGGCGCCAACAGCTCGAACAGACAGTGACGGTCACCCAACGCCTGCTCGGCCTGGTCTCGACCCGGCAACGGGAACTGGACGAATTGCTGGATCGCCTGCGACAGGCCCGCCGGGCCCAGGCGGAGGCGGCGCAGGCCCGTACGGAGCGGCTCGAACAACTCCGCCGCCAACGGGGCACCGCCGAACGCCAGCTGGCGGAGGCCCGCGAGCGGGCCAACCGGGTCGAGCTGGACCACACCGAAGCCAGGGTGCGCCTAGAAGCGCTGACGGAGACCATCCGGCGAGATCTGGACTGTGAACCGGAGGCCATACGCGGCGCCGAGTGCCCTCCGCTGCCACCCGGCACCAGCGCCCTCAGCCGGCGAGCCGAACTGGAGCGGGAGCTGCGCCTGATGGGGCCCATCAACCCCCTGGCTCTGGAGGAACACACTGCCCTTCAGGAACGCCACCAGTTCCTCGAGGCCCAGCTGGAGGACGTCCGCAACGCCCGGCGAGAGCTGACGAAAGTGATCCGAGCCGTCGATGCCGAGATCGTCGAAGTGTTCCGGGCCGCGTACGCCGATGTGGCCGAGAACTTCGAGGGACTGTTCGCGACCCTGTTTCCCGGCGGCCAGGGCCGGCTGCGGCTCACCGACGCCGATCATCTGCTGGAGACCGGAATCGAGGTGGAGGCCAGGCCATCCGGCAAGAACGTCCGGCGCCTGTCGCTGCTCTCCGGTGGCGAGCGCAGCCTCACGGCCATGGCTTTTCTCTTTGCCGTCTTCCGGAGCCGGCCGTCGCCGTTCTACCTCATGGACGAGGTCGAAGCGGCCCTCGACGACGTCAATTTGCACCGTTTCCTCGATCTGCTGCACGAGTTCCGCACCGAAGCGCAGCTCCTGGTGGTGAGCCACCAGAAGCGGACGATGGAAGCGGCGGATTGCCTGTACGGCGTCACCATGGCGCCGGGCGGATCCTCGCGCGTGGTGAGTGAAAGGGTCTCGGTCACAGCGCCGAGCTGAGCCCGCCCGGCGTTCTAGGCTCGACAGCCCATGCTCACCTTGATCATCGTGCTGATCGCGGTGGCGGTGGTCGTCCTGGTGTCGGCGGGTTTCGTCGTGACCGGGCGCCGGAGGGTTTCCCGGCCGCCGGACCGCCCCGTCGCCGGCCCCGCGTCACCCCCGGCCGATTCGCCGGCGACCACCGAGGCCCCCGAAGCCACCGAGACCCCAGAGACAGAGCCGATCGAGGCGGCGACCTCGCCGCCGACCCAGCCGGCCGAGGCGCCGGTCGAGGTCCCCGAGCCACCGCTCGCGCCCCCCCGGATGCGGGAGCGCCTGGGCCGGGCCCGGTCGCTGTTCGCCGGCTACCTGATCTCGGTCCGGTCCCGGGACCGCGTCGACGACGCCACCTGGGAAGAGCTCGAAGAGGCCCTGATCCTCGCCGACGTGGGCGCCGGCGTCACGAGCCGCATCCTCGACGACCTGCGCCGGCGGGTCAAGCAGGACGGGATCGTCACGCCCGAGGAGTTGGTGGGTGCCCTCAAGTCCGAACTGGTGGCCATCCTCGACGGGGATCGCAAGCTCCACCTCACGGAGGGTGCCACCAACGTGTGGTTGTTCGTGGGCGTCAACGGCGTGGGCAAGACCACGACCATCGGCAAGCTGGGGATGCGCCAGGCCCGTCAGGACCACCGGGTCGTCATGGCCGCGGGCGACACCTTCCGGGCCGCGGCCGCGGACCAGCTGAACCTGTGGGCGGAGCGGGTAGGTGCGTCATTCATCCGGGGCCATGAGGGGGGCGACCCGGGGGCAGTCGTCTTCGACGCCATCCAGCACGCCGCGGCCCGCCACGCCGACCTGGTGTTGGCCGACACCGCCGGGCGGCTCCACACCAAGACCAACCTCATGGAGGAGTTGAAAAAGGTGCGCCGGGTGGCAGAACGTCCACCCGGTCACGTCACCGAGGTGCTGCTGGTGATCGACGCCACCACCGGGCAGAACGGGCTCATCCAGGCCCAGCAGTTCGCGGCCGCGACCGGAGTCACCGGCGTGGTGCTCACCAAGCTTGACGGCACCGCCAAGGGCGGGATCGCGTTGGCCATCCAGGCCGAGCTGGGCATCCCCATCAAGCTGGTCGGCCTGGGGGAGGGACCCGAGGATCTCGTCGAATTCGACGCCGAGGAGTTCGTCGACGCCCTGCTGTCGGAGGGGTGACCCGCACGATCATGCTCCTCGTCTCAGCGGAGCAGGAGGAGCCGGATGCGCCGGCCGGCGACGGCCACGCCAATGACGGCCATGACGAGCAGATAGGCGGCGTGGCCGAGCGCGGCCGGGCCCACCTGGCCGAGGGTGAGGGCCCGCACCAGGCTGATGCCGTGGAACAGCGGGGTGCACTCGACGGTCACCTGCAGCCAGCGGGGGTAGGTGGACAGCGGGTAGAAGGTGGTGGAGAACAAAAAGAGGGGGAGTAGGACCAACTGAACCAGGTCGAAGTCGGTCCAGCTGCGCATGTAGGTGGTGGCCGCCATCCCGGCCGCCGAGAAGGCGAAGCCGATCAGCACCGCGGCCGGGAGGGCCAGGATCGACCAGACCGACTCGAGGTCGCCCAGGGCCGCCATCATGGCCACGAAGATGGCGGCGTAGACGGTACCCCGGAGCTGGGCGTAGGTGATCTCGCCGCGGGCCACGTCGGTTGCCTCCAGCGGGGTCGCCAGCATGGCGTCGAAGACCTTGGCGTATTTGAGCTTGAAATACACGTTGAAGGTGCTCTCGTAGACCGCGCCGTTCATGACCGAGGCCGCCAGCAGGGCGGGGGCCACGTAGGCGGCGTAGCGGATGGTGGTGTGATGGGGGCCGGGGATCCCGCCGACCAGCTTGCCTATCCCTATTCCGATAGAGAGCAGGTAGAACACCGGCTCGGCGATGCCCGACAGCGGGACCCACCAGGTGCGCCGGGCGACCAGCAGGTCGCGCTCCACCAGGCGGCGCCCCCGACCCAGGCGGAAGGCGGCCGGCGGGACGACCCGTAGCGCCAGCGTCCGACTGCTCGTGTTCGTCATGTGCGTAACCGGGCCGCGAAGGTGCGGGTCGCCCAGAGCACACCGAGGCCGGTCAAAGCGGCCAGATACGTCAGGTGCACTGCGGCCCCCGCCCCGCTGAGCTGGCCCAGGGTCAGACGACGGCACAGGTCCACCCCATGCCACAAGGGCGTGGCGTAGGCGACGACCCGGAGCCCCACGGGCAGCTGGCTGACGGGGAAGAAGACCCCCGAGAAGAGGAATAGCGGGATGACTCCGAGCCGGAACACCAGGGGGAAGGCCTGCTCGTTTTCCTGGCTGGCCGCGAAGGCGGCCAGCGGGGTTGCGAACGCCATGCCCGCCAGCACCCCCGCGGGCAGGACGGCCAGGGTCTCCAGCGACGGGGTGGTGCCGAACGCCGCCATGACCACCAAGTAGGCCGCGACCGCGGTGGCGACCCGGGTGGCGATCCAGATCAGATGCCCGGCGAGGACATCCCCGACCCGGAGCGGCGTGGCCAGCATGCCGAAATAGGTGCGGTTCCACTTGATGGCGCCCATGATGGGAAACAGGGCTTCGCTCGCCGCGGTCGTGACGGCAGTGGTGGCGGCCAGGGCCGGCGCCACAAACTGCAGATAGCTGATGTGGCCGAGGGTGGCGGTGTGGCCACCCTTGTTGATAAACGAACCCAGCCCGACGCCCATGGCCGCCAGGTACAGGACCGGGCTGACGAAGGTGGTGGCCATGGAGCCCCGCCACGTCCGCCGGTAGGAGAGGGCGAAATAGCCGAAGGCGCGCAGGGCGGGGGGCGTGGCCATGGCGTCGTCAGTCGATCAGGCGGCGGCCGGTGACGCGCAGGAACACGTCCTCGAGCGTCCCCCGGCGGACCAGGACGTTCAACGGTTCGAGCCCCCGCTGGTAGACCGTCTCGACGGCCGAGTCCCCGTCGTCGGTGTAAAGGAGCAGCCGGTCGGGCAGGACTTCGAGCCGCTCGGGGATACCTGTGCCATCGAGAAACGGGGGGACCTTGCCGGCCATGCGCTCGCTCTCGCCGGGGGCGAAGCGCAGCTCCACCACCTCGCGCGTGCAGTACTGGGCGATGAGGTCGTGGGGTGAGCCTTCGGCGGCGATACGCCCGCCGTCCATCACCACCAGCCGATCGCACAGCTGCTCGGCCTCGTCCATGTAGTGGGTGGTCAGCACCAGGGTGACCCCCTCCGCCTTCAACCGGTAGAGGCGGTCCCACAAGGCGTGGCGGGCCTGCGGGTCGAGCCCGGTGGTGGGCTCGTCGAGGAGCAGCAGCTCCGGTTCGTTGACCAGCGAGCGGGCGATCGTCAGGCGTCGTTTCATGCCCCCCGACAGGGGATCGACCCGGTCGTCCGCCCGCTCGGTCAACTGGGCGAAGTCGAGCAGGCGGTCGATGCGCGCCCGCAGCTCCTGGCGCGGCAGGTCGAAGTACCGGCCGTACACATACAGGTTCTCCCGGACCGTCAGTTCCAGATCGAGGTTGTCCTCCTGGGGGACCACCCCGAGGCGGCCCCGAATGGCCGGGCCGTCGCGGTCGGGATCGAGGCCCAGCACCTGCAGCTCTCCGCTGGTGCGAGGCGACACCGCCGCGATCATGCGCATGGTGGAGCTCTTCCCGGCCCCGTTGGGCCCCAGAAAACCAAACACCTCGCCGCCCATGACGGAGAAGTCCACGGCGTCGACGGCGCAGAGGTGGCCGAACGTCTTCGTCAGGCCGCGCGCGTAGATCAGTGGTTCCCCGGGCACCGGATGTTTCTATCCGATGCCTGCTGTAGATTCTCGGGATTTTGCCGGCGAGCCGAGCAGACGGAGCCTGTCGTCTACGCTGGCAGACCGCATGTTCGAGAGCCTGAGCGACCGCTTCGACGCCGTGTTCAGCCGGCTGCGCGGGCGCGGCCGGCTCAGCCCGGTCGACGTCGACGAGGCTCTTCGCGAGATCCGCCTGGCCCTCCTGCAGGCCGACGTCAACCTCCGGGTGGTGCGGGATTTCGTGGGGCGGATCCGGGAAGTCCTGGTCGGCGTCGACCTCTCGGAGAGCCTGACCCCGGGCCAGCAGGTGATCAAGGTCGTCCACGACGAGTTGCGCACTATTCTGGGCGGCGAGACCCTGCGGCTCACGTACGCCTCCCGTCCGCCGACGGTCGTGCTGCTGGCCGGCCTCCAGGGCTCCGGTAAGACCACCACCGCCGCCAAGCTGGCGTCGTGGTACAAGCGGCGGGAGGGCCGCAACCCACTGCTCGTGGGCGCTGACCTGCAGCGCCCGGCCGCCGTCGAACAGCTCCGGGTTCTCGGAGAGCAGGCGGGAGTCGGGGTGTTCAGCGAGCCGTCCGACCCGGTCACGGTGGCCAAGAAGGGCCTGGCGGAGGCCATCCGGCTGGGCCGCGACGTGCTGATCGTTGACACCGCCGGGCGGCTGTCGATCGACTCCGAGCTGATGGACGAGGTCCGCCGGATCTCCGAAACCATCGAACCGCACTACACCTTCCTGGTCATCGACGCCATGACCGGCCAGGACGCGGTTGCCACCGCGGAGGCGTTCCACCACACCCTGAGCCTGGACGGGGTGATCCTCACCAAGGTCGACGGTGACGCCCGAGGCGGGGCCGCCTTGTCGGTCAAGGAAGTAGTCGGGCGCCCGATCGTGTTCACCTCGACCGGCGAGAAGCAGGCCGACTTCGAGCAGTTCCACCCGGACCGCATGGCCGACCGCATCCTCGGTATGGGCGACGTGTTGACGCTCATCGAGAAGGCCGAGCAGCACGTCGACCAGGTCCAGGCCGAGGCCTCTCTGTCCCGGCTCCAGCAGGGCCGCTTCACCCTCGAGGACTTCCTGGAGCAGATGCAGCAAGTCAAGAAGATGGGGCCCCTGTCCGGCCTGGTAGGTATGATTCCCGGGCTCCCCAAGGAGCTGCGGAACGCCGAGATCGACGACGGCCTCATGGGTCCGATCGAGGCCATCATCCATTCCATGACTCCCGAGGAGCGCCAGAACCCGTCGATCATCAACGGCTCCCGCCGCCTGCGCATTGCCAACGGCAGTGGTACCTCGACCACCGAGGTCAATTCTCTGCTGGACCGGTTCAAGGAAATGCAGGCGTACATGCGCCAGATGGCGGGCATGCCGGGCCTCGGTGGCCGCATGGCGCGGCGGGCGACTTCGGGCGGCAAAAAGTCCAACAGAAAGAAGAAGCGGGGCCGGTAGGTCCCGCCACACGAGCGAGAGAGCAGTCAACTGAAATGGCCGTAAAGCTCCGCCTCATGCGGATGGGAAAGAAAAAGCAGCCGGTCTACCGAGTGGTGGCGGCGGATAGCCGGTCGCCGCGCGACGGCCGGTTCATCGAGATCCTGGGCACCTACCAACCCCGGTCCGAGCCCAGCCGGGTGGTGATCGACAACGACAAGGCGGTGCGCTGGCTGCGGGACGGGGCCCAGCCGACCGAGACTGTCGCCCGGCTCCTCACCCAGTCCGGGGCCATGGAGGAGTTCACCTCCGGCCGGGCGACCAGCGCGTCGTGAGCACCACCGACGAGGGTCGTTCCGAGGCCGTCGAGGACGAGTGGGACGACCACGGGCAGGTCGACGGGGGTCGGGCCAAGGCGGTGCTGCAGTTCCTGGCCCGCCAATTGGTGGACGAGCCCGACGCCATCGTGATCGACACCGGCGAGACCCGTCACGGGATCAAGCTGTCGCTGCGGGTCGCGCCCGACGACATGGGCAAGGTCATCGGGCGGCGGGGCCGGGTGGCCCAGTCGATTCGCAGCGTGGTACGTGCCGCGGGCGCCAAGGACGGCGTCGACGTCATTGTCGACATCGTCGACTGAGGGCTCCGCGGAAAAAGACCCGCCCCTCCTGGAGGTGGGCCGCATCGCCCGGCCCCACGGGTTGCGGGGCCAGGTGGTGGTCGAGTTGTGGACCAACCGGGCCGAGCGGATGGCTGCCGGGGCCCGGCTGCAAGCGCCGGCCGGCGAGCTAGAGGTAACCCGGGCCACGCCGCAGGCGCCGGTCGGCGGCCACGAGCGCTGGCTGGTGTCGTTCCGTGGCGTCGACACCCGGGAACAGGCCGAGGCCTGGCGCGGGGTCGTCGTGCGCGCTGCTCCGCTCGCGGATGCCGACACCTGGTGGGTCCACGAGCTGATCGGGGCTGAGGTGGTGGACGCCGCGGGAGCCCCGGTCGGCGTCGTCGAGGCGGTGGAGGCCAATCCCGCCAGCGACCTGCTCGTCCTGGCTGACGGCCGGCTGATTCCCCTCCGCTTCATCACCGATCGCCGGCCCGGTCGATTGACGGCCGAACTGCCGGCCGGCTTGCTCGACCTGTGACCGGCGGGAGGAGATCGACGAGCGTGCGCATCGACGTGTTCACTCTTTTTCCTAATCTGGTGGCGCCGTGGACCCAGGCCAGTCTGATCGGCAAGGCGGCCCGAGCCGGCGTTCTCGATCTGCGGGTCCACGATCTGCGGGCCGGCGCCACGGACCTGCATCGCTCCGTGGACGACAGCCCGTTCGGTGGCGGCGCCGGCATGGTGCTGGCCGCCGAGCCGGTGTTCGCCGCCGTCGAAGCTGTCGAGGCGCCGCGCCCGCTGCTGCTGCTCGGTCCCGGGGGCCGGCGGTTCGATCAGGCCTGGGCCGGCGAACTGGCCGCCGGCTCCGGCTTTGCCCTCCTGTGCGGCCGCTATGAAGGGGTGGATCAGCGCGTCGCCGACCACCTGGTCGACGGTGAGCTGTCCCTGGGCGACTTCGTGCTCGCCGGCGGCGAAGTGGCCGCCCTCGCCGTCATCGAGGCCGTGGCCCGCCTGGTGCCGGGCGTCATGGGCAATGAGGAATCCAGCCGGGACGAGAGCTTCGGCGAGGGCTTGCTCGAGTACCCGCACTACACCCGGCCGCAGCGGTTCCGGGGCTGGGAGGTGCCGGAGGTCCTCTGCTCCGGCGACCACGCCCGGGTGGCCCGCTGGCGCCGGGCCCAGGCCCTGGCTCGCACCCAAGCCCGCCGCCCGGACCTGATGATCGCCCGGGGCGGACTGGCCGAGGAGGAGCGGGCCCTGCTGGCCGAGTTCGGGCTCGACGGACTATCGTAGAAACCTTCTCTCTTCCCCGGCAGGAGCTCCGACGGCCATGAATCCGACCGACCTCGTAGATCGCGACAGCCTCCGTGACGACATCCCCGCCTTCGCTCCTGGCGACACCCTCAAGGTGCACGTTCGAGTGGTGGAGGGCACTCGCGAACGGGTGCAGGTGTTCCAGGGCGCCGTCATCCGCCGGCAGGGATCGGGCCTGCGGGAGACATTCACGGTCCGCAAACTGAGCTTCGGGGTCGGCGTCGAACGCACTTTCCCCGTGCACTCGCCAGTGATCGCCAAGATCGAGGTGGTCACGAGGGGCGACGTCCGCCGGGCCAAGCTGTACTACCTGCGGGACCGGACCGGCAAGGCCGCCAAGATCAAGGAAAAGCGCCTTACCCGCTGAGGCTTCTCACCGATGGCGGGCGCAGCCCCGCTGACGCCGGCGCCGAGCGTGTCAGCGGGAAGGTCACGGTGGCGACGGCGGCTCGTCGAGGACGCCATCCTGGTGGCCGTCGCGGCAGCGGCGGCGATGCTGATCCGCTCCCTCGTCGCCCAGGTGTACTACATCTCTGTGATCGCCACGTCTCTGATTGCCACTTCTCCGGTCGCCACCTGTGATCGGTCGCCTCCAACCCGGGGCGACCTAGCATGGAGGCAATGAGCGCCGAGGACCTGGAGCGGTACGAGACCGAGATCGAACTTCAGCTCTACCAGGAGTACCGGGCCGTGCTCGCCATGTTCAAGTTCGTGGTCGAAACGGAGCGGCGCTTCTACCTGGCCAACGAGGTCGCCATGGAGGCCAAAGGGGAGGGCGATCGCACCTACTTCGAGATCGCCCTGCGGGACGCTTGGGTGTGGGATATGTACCGGCCGGCCCGTTTCGTCTCATCCGTCCGGGTGGTGACCTTCAAGGACGTCAACGTCGAGGAGCTCCCGGAGAAGGAGCTGTAGCCATTCCCGGTTCGGCCCGGGCCAGGCGCGGGCGCGCCCTGGGTGCCGCGGGTGAGGATGTGGCCGAGGCCTGGTACCGAGAGCGCCGCTACGAAGTGATGGACCGCAACTGGCGCGGCCGGGACGGTGAGCTCGACTTGGTTCTGCGGCAGGGGCGCACGGTGGTGTTCTGCGAGGTCAAGGCCCGATCGGGCCTCGGCTTCGGCGCGCCCGCGGAGGCGGTGGGCCCGGCCAAGCAGGCTCGGATCCGCCGGCTGGCGGCCCAGTGGCTCGGCCTGAACCGGGACCGGCTGGGCGCGGCCCCGGCCGTCCTGCGCTTCGACGTGGCGGCCGTCCTCCACGGCCGGCTCGAGGTGGTCGAGGCGGCGTTTTGAACGACCCGGTCGACAAGAGCGAGGTCCGGAAGAGCCAGGTCCAGAGGAGGGGGCCGGCAGTCCCGCTGGCGCCGTCCAGCGCGGTGGTGCACTGGGGGCGCCCGCCCGCCGACCCGGGTGGACCTGTCAACGTGCCCGTGGTACTGACGTCGACCTTCCACCAGGGCGGGTCACGGACGTACGGCCGGGACGGCAACCCCACTTGGGAGGCCCTCGAAGAGGTGATCGGCGGCCTCGAGGGCGGATCAGCGCGGGTGTTCGCCTCGGGGATGGCCGCCATCGCCGCGGTGCTGGAGACCCTGCCGGTGCCGGGGCGCGTCGTCGTGGCCGGCGACGCCTACAACGGGACCCGGCGGTTTCTCACCGACGTGGCCGGCCGGGGCCGTCTTCGTTTCCGAACGGTCGATGTGGCCGACACGACCGGCACCCTGGCTGCCTGCGCCGAGGTCGTGGAGGCGCCGGCCCGGCCCTCCGGCGAGGCCGGTCAGCTGGGCGGCCACGGTCTGCTGTGGTTGGAGTCGCCGACCAACCCGTTGCTCGCCGTCGCCGACCTCGGGGCTCTGATCGACGGCGCCCACCGGCTCGGGATGGACGTGGTCGTGGACAACACCTTCGCCACCCCCTTGCTGCAACGCCCGCTGGAGCTGGGAGCCGATGTGGTGATCCACAGCGTCACCAAGCTGCTGGCCGGCCACTCGGACGTGGTGCTGGGGGCGGCCGTGACGGCGCGGACGGACGTGCTGGAGGCCCTCACCTTGCGGCGCTCCCTTCATGGGGCGATCGCCGGCCCCTGGGAGACCTGGCTGGTGCTGCGGGGGGTGCGGACGCTGTCCGTGCGCCTGGACCGGGCCCAGGCCAATGCCGGCGAGCTGGCCCGCCGGCTGTCCGGCCATCCGGCGGTCGAGGGGGTGCGCTACCCCGGCTTGCCTGACCATCCCGGTCACGACTTGGCGGGCCGCCAGATGTCCGGGTTCGGCAGCATGCTGGCGTTTGACGTGGCGGGCGGTGCCGCCGCAGCCGACGCGGTCGTCGGAGCCGTGCGCGTGGCGACGGCCGGGACCAGCCTCGGGGGAGTGGAGACGCTCATCGAGCGCCGCGGCCGTTGGGAGGGCGAAGACGGGTTGCCGGCTGGCCTCCTCCGCCTTTCGGTTGGGATCGAGGACGTCGAGGACCTCTGGCGGGATCTGGATCAGGCCCTGCTGGGGGTGGTACGGAGCTAGGGCGGGTTCGGATCAGCGCCCGGGGCGCCGGCGGTGGCGATGCTCCCAGCAGGCGCGGTGCCAGTGGCGGCGCAGTCCTGGGGTGCGGCGGGGCACTACCACCAGATGGCCCAGGCCGGGCGGGATCTCCTGCTGGCAGCCCGGGCACACGTACCGCTTCCGGGCCTGAAAAGGGTGGACCGGCCGGATCTCGATTGCATCGACATCTACTTCGTCGGCGTCATTGGCGCCGGCGTCGCCGCTAGGTTCACCCGCCATGGACTCGATTCTCGTCGAAAG
>DASXZS010000275.1:0-4299 GCA_036501785.1 Acidimicrobiales bacterium
CACTACCCTCGCGCCCATGGAGACCACGTCGCTGCGGGTCGGCCTGCTCGGCTGCGGCCATGTCGGGGGGGCGCTGGTGCGGCTCCTCGTCGAGGACGCCGACCGGGTGGCGGCGCGCACCGGCCTGCGGCTGGAGCTGGCGGCGGTGGCGGTTCGGAGTCGTTCACGGGAGCGGGACGCCCCCGTTCCCAACCCGATCCTGACGACCGACGCGGCCGGGGTGGTGGCCGACCCGACGGTCGACGTGGTGGTCGAAGTGATCGGTGGGATCGAACCGGCCCGCACCCTGATCCTCACCGCCCTCAAGTCGGGCAAGCCGGTCGTCACCGCCAACAAGGAACTACTGGCCAACTGCGGGGCCGAGCTGTTCGAAGCGGCCTCAGCGGCGGGAGTGGATCTCCTCTTCGAGTCCGCGGTCGCGGGCGGGATCCCCTTGATCCGGCCCCTGCGCGAGTCGCTGGCCGGCGAGCGCATCCGGCGCATCATGGGCATCGTCAACGGCACCACCAACTTCATCCTCAGCCGCATGAGCGGGTCGTCCACGAGCTACCACGACGCCCTTGCCGAAGCTCAGAGCCTGGGTTACGCGGAACGCGATCCCACCGCGGATGTCGAGGGCTACGATGCCGCGGCCAAGGCCGCCATCCTCGCCAATGTGGCTTTCGGGGCCCGGGTGGTCGCCGGCGACGTCTACCGCGAAGGGATCAGTGCCGTCACCGCGGCCGACATCTCGGCCGCCCACCAGCTCGGCTACGCAGTGAAGCTCCTGGCGGTAATCGAGCACAGCGACGCCGAAGTCGACGGGGCGCCGGAGTCGGTGGCTGTCCGGGTGCACCCGGCCATGATCCCCCTGACGCACCCGCTGGCAGCGGTGCGGGACTCTTTCAACGCGGTGTTCGTCGAAGGCGACGCCGTCGGCGAGCTGATGTTCCTCGGGCGCGGCGCCGGCGGCAAGCCGACTGCCAGCGCGGTGCTGGGTGACTTGCTGGACGCGGCCCACAACCTGACCACCGGTGGCGCCGGTCGCAGTGTGGCCCTGCGCGGCTGCGCCATCCGGCCCATCGACGACCTTCGCTCCGCCTACTACCTGACCCTGCAGGTGGCCGACCGGCCGGGGGTCCTGCACGCCGTGTCCGGGGTGCTCGGCCAGCATGAGGTCTCGATCCGGCTGATGGAGCAGGAGGGACTCCCGAACGAGCCCCGCGCCGGGGCCGGCGAGGGTGAGTCCGGGGCCCGGCTGGTGTTTGTCACCCACCCGGCCTACGAGCGTGACGTCCAGGCCTGCCTCCACGACCTCCGCCAGCTGGACGTAGTCGAGCGCATCGGCGGCCTCCTTCGAGTCGTCGGCAGGTGACAACCGGCTGGCGGGGCGTCATCGACGAATACCGGTCCTACCTGCCGGTGTCGGCGGTGACCCCGGTCGTGACCCTGTACGAGGGGGGGACGCCGCTGCTTCCCGCGCCCCGGTTGTCCGAGCGGGTGGGGGCGGCGGTGTGGCTGAAGTTCGAGGGCGCCAACCCGACCGGATCCTTCAAGGACCGGGGCATGACGGTGGCTATCTCCAAGGCCCTGGAGGATGGGGCCAAGGCGGTGGTCTGCGGCTCGACCGGCAACACGTCGGCGGCCGCGGCCGCGTACGCGGCCCGGGCCGGCATGACCTGCGCGGTGCTGATCCCGGAGGGCTACATCGCCCTCGGGAAGCTGGCCCAGGCGCTGATCCACGGCGCCCGCGTCCTGCAGATCCGGGCCAATTTCGACGCCGCTCTCGACATCGTGCGCCAGCTGGGCGACAGCGCCCCGGTCACCGTCGTCAACTCCATCAACCCTTACCGCATCGAAGGCCAGAAGACCGGCGCCTTCGAGATCGTCGACGTACTCGGCGACGCCCCCGACGTGCACTGCATCCCGGTCGGCAACGCCGGCAACATCACGGCGTACTGGAAGGGCTACCGGGAGTACCAGGACGCGGGCCGGGTGACGAAGCTGCCGCGGATGCTGGGGTTCCAGGCTGCCGGCGCCGCCCCCATCGTGGCCGGACATCCCATCGACAACCCGGAGACCGTCGCCACGGCCATACGGATCGGCCGGCCGGCCTCGTGGTACGGCGCCACCGCGGCCGCTTCGGAGTCCGGCGGCGAGATCGCCGCCGTCACCGACGAGGAGATCCTGGCCGCCTACCGGTACCTGGCCCAGGAAGAGTCGGTGTTCTGTGAGCCGGCGTCGGCGGCCTCGGTGGCCGGCCTGCTCAAGCTGGGTGTGCCACCCGGCTGCACGGTGGTGTGCGTGCTCACCGGGCACGGGCTGAAGGATCCTGACATCGCCATCGGCCAGATTGCGGTACCCACCGCGGTCGACGCCGACGTGCGCGCCGTGCGCGCCGAGCTCGGCCTCTGAGAACTCCTGCGGGGTGGTTGCCGCTCGGCGGAGGCGATCGCTAGCATGGTGGTGTCGTCGTTGGCCTGGCCACCGACGGTGCGCCCGAATCGAAGCCCCGGATCCGAATCGGGGCCGGGCCCGCACCAGCCGAACCCCCCGTTGCTGCACGGGAGTCCTTTGGGTCCTGGCGGACGCCCCCCATCTATTGGTTGCAGTACCACACAAAAGAGGTAGTCCATTGAGCGAAACGCAGCTCGAACGCTCGGTCCTGGAGGCCAAGGAGCGCGACGAGCTCGTCGCCATCGCCGACGCCCTGGGCGCCAAGCCGGGCGCCCGGGCCAAGAAAGCCGACCTGGTGACCCAGATCCTGAGAGCCACCGGCATCGAGGCCGAGCCGGGCGCCGCCGGCGCCGACGGCGCCGGCGTCGGACAGGTGGCCGCGGCCGCGGCCGTGGAGAAGCCCCGTCGGGCGACCCGTACCCGCAAGGTGGCCGCGGCAGTCAAGAGTCCATCCGACCCCGCGGCCGAGAACCCTCCGGACCCGGCGGCAGCCGCGGGCGGGGCCGGCGAGGCGGGTGAGGCCGGCGAGGCCAGCGAGACGGCCCCGGCCGAGACGACGGCATCCAACGGCCACTACCCCGATGCCGCGGCGCCCGGGCCGGCGCCGGCCGCCCCGGCTGCCGACGCCAACGGGCCCGGGCGAGCCGCCCGCGGCCCTACCCGTCCCACCGACCGCACGGCCGCGTCACCCGCAGCCGCGGTCCACCCCGAACTGGTCGCCGGCGACCAGGACCACCCCGACGCCCCGCCGGCCACTAGCGAGGGTGGGCCCGGCGTCCGCCCGTTCGACACCGAGCCCGGGAACCGCCGCAACCGCCGCCGGCGGGGGCGCGACCGCTTCGAACGACCAGACCGCGACCTGCCCGGCCAAGCCGCAGAAGGCCAGTACTCGGGCGAACCGCTGCCCGTCACCGGATTTCTCGACCTCCGCGACGAGGGCTTCGGGTTTCTGCGCACCAGCGGGTTCCTGTCCGGGCCCGGCGACGTGTACGTGTCGATCAGCCAGGTGCGCCGGTTCGCCCTGCGCAAGGGCGATTACCTCGAGGGCGCGGCCCGGCCGGCCGGGGGCAACGAAAAATACCCGGCCCTCCTCCGGATCGACACCGTGTCCGGTCTCACCCCCGAGGAGGCGAGAAGCCGACCCCGGTTCGAGAACCTGACCCCTCTTTTCCCGGATCAGAAGCTGCGGCTCGAGGTCCCCGGCGACAGCGCCAACATGACGGCCCGCATCGTGGACCTCATCGCCCCCATCGGCAAAGGTCAGCGGGGCCTGATCGTGTCGCCGCCCAAGGCGGGCAAGACCACCATCCTCAAGCAGATCGCCCACTCCATCGAGGCCAACAACCCCGACGTGCAGCTCATCGTTCTCCTGGTCGACGAGCGGCCCGAAGAGGTCACCGACATGCGCCGCTCGGTGAAGGGCGAGGTCATCGCCTCCACCTTCGACCGCCCGGCCGAGGAGCACACCCAGGTCGCCGAGCTGGCCATCGAACGAGCCAAGCGCATGGTCGAGCTGGGCAAGGACGTGGTCATCGTCCTCGACGGCATCACCCGCCTGGCCCGGGCCTACAACCTGGCCCAGCCGGCCACGGGCCGCATCATGTCCGGCGGTATCGACACCGGCGCCCTGTACCCGCCGAAGAAGTTCTTCGGGGCGGCGCGCAACATCGAGGAGGGCGGGTCGTTGACGATCCTGGCCACCGCGCTGGTGGAGACCGGGAGCCGGATGGACGAGGTCATCTTCGAGGAGTTCAAGGGGACGGGCAACATGGAGCTCCGTCTCGACCGCAAGCTCGCCGAGCGCAGGATCTACCCGGCGATTGACGTCAACGGGTCCTCGACCCGCCACGAGGAGCTTCTCTT
>DASXZS010000276.1:0-8963 GCA_036501785.1 Acidimicrobiales bacterium
GGCAGGACCGCGATCGGCTCCGGGCGGACGTCCTCGGGAAGCGGGGCGTCGCGCGCCCGGGCCCACTGGGCCAGCTGGCGCAGGGCGGTCACCTGGGCCGGCCCGGCCGGATCGTCGTCGAGCAGCGCCACCTGCACTTCCACTCCCGAGCGGGCGTCGAAGGCCCGGCCGGTGGGCACCGAGTCGGGCAGGTGACGGGGGTTGAGCCCGACCATGGAATAGGTGGTGCGGTCGTTGCAGCGCAGCATCAGGATGCGATCGATCAACGACGAGAACCGGGCGGACGTCGCACTCCTGTCCCCGGTCACCACCACGCGCAGCCCCACCCCGGGACCCTCTCTCATGAGATGGAGGAAGGTCGACACCAGCCGACCGTTGTCGATGGTCTCGAACTCGGCGTTGTAGCCCTCCCACCGGTCCAGCAGGACCACCACGTAGGGCAGCCGGTCCGCGCCGGCTCCCATCGCGGCTCGCTGGTCGGCGATGGTGGCGAACCCCCCTTGGGCGAGGACCTGCTGGCGCCGGGTCACGTCTGCCAGCAGTTTCGTCAGCAACCGGTCGACCCGATCCGGTTCCCGGCGGGTCACCACAGCCCCGCAGTTCGGCAGTTCGGCGACTGGCAGGAGAGCCCCGTTGCCGCAGTCGATGCCGAAGAGATGCAGGTCGCGGGTGCTGATCCGGGCGCACAGCGATCCGGCGAGGGTGCGCAGCCAGGTCGATCGGCCGGACCTCGGGTCGCCGATGGCCAGCAGGTGGCCGTCGCTTTCGACGTCGAAGATGGCGGGCCGGCGGGCCTGCTCGCTGGGACGGTCCTCCATGCCGAATGCCGCTCCGAGCATGGACCCGGCCCCGTCGAGGGAAGGGTCGAGGACCAATTTCGCCGGCAACGGTTCCAGCCAAGGGCTCGCCGGCAGGGCCAGACCGAGGGCGTCGTAGGCGGCGCGGACGGCGGTGACCAACTCCGACAGGTCGGTGGCATCGTCGGCCAGGGCCGGCCGTTCCGGCTGGGGGAGCGGCAGGCCCAGGTCGGACCAGTCCACGTCGTGCACCACGAGGCCAGTGGCGCCGGTCAGGGCCCGCCGGCCGCCGATGCGGGCCGCCTGGAACTCACTCAGCTCCTCGTGGCCGACCCGCACGTAACCCCGGCCCGGGACGCCCTTGGAGATCCGGGCCGAAAGCGGGGAGTCGATAACGTCGACGCTGTCGGCCGCGTCGGTGACCCGCATGGCGATGCGCAGGTTGGTGTTGGTCTTGATAGCGGCGGAGACCACGCCGGAGGGACGTTGGGTGGCGAGGAGCAGGTGGATGCCGAGCGACCGGCCCCGCCGGGCCAGGTCGACGAGGCCGTCGACGAAGTTCGGCAGTTCTTCCAGCAGGGTGGCGAACTCGTCGATGACGATGAGCAGGCGGGCCAGCCGCGGCAAGCCCTCCCGGTCCGCCCGCCAAAAGCCTTCGATGTCCTTGGCGCCGGCCCGGGCCAGCAGCCGTTCCCGGCGATGGAGCTCGGCGGCCAGGGACGCCAGGGCGCGTTCGGTCAGGTGACCATCCAGATCGGTGACCATGCCGACGGTGTGGGGGAGGCGGGCGCAGTCTTTGAAGGCGCTGCCGCCCTTGTAGTCGATCAGGACGAAGTTCATGCGGTCTGGTCGGTTGGCCACGGCCAGGCTGGCGATGAGGGTCTGGAGCAGCTCGCTCTTGCCCGAGCCGGTGGTGCCCGCCACCAGGCCGTGCGGCCCGTCTCGGGCCAGGTCGACCGCCAGGGGGCCGGCGTCGCCCTCGCCGATCACGGCTCGCGTCGACCGGTCCTCGGTCTCCCACCACAGGAGGATCCCAGCCGCGTCCGGCGGCTCCAGGTCGAGCAGGTCGAGCAGGCGCAGCGAGGTGGGGATGGCGGCGCCGGATTCGAAGCGGCGGTTCAGGCGCAACGGGGCGAGGGAACGGGCCACCACTTTCGCCCAACCCACGTCGACGAGGTCGGCCAGCACCGGTGTGACCCGGTTGCTCCGGCGGGTGCGGAGGCCAACCCAGGACGGCCGATCCGGGTCCAGGACGGCCACCGCGTGGCATTCCTCCGGCAGCAGCCGCTCGGCGTCGTCGAGACAGATGCAATAGATGCCGACCTGCGGGCCCTGTCGCAGGACCTTCGTCACCGCGGGGATGGCCCCCAGGCGGTAGGAGCCATCGAGCACCAGCAGGTGGGCTCGAGCCGGCTCGGTCGGGCTACTCCCGCCCAACGAAGTGCGGGTGGCAGCCAGCCGCTCGTCGACCAAGCTCGACAACTCGCCGGCGAGCCGGGCCACCGCGGCGTCGGTGCTGCCCACCCGGGCCACGCAACGGCCGTCGCGGTCGCGGGCGTGCGGCAGCCATCGGGCCCAACCCCAGGCGTCCCGCTGGTGCGGCCCGGTGAGGACGGTGACAGCCACATCGTCTGGGGCGTGCAGCACCGCGGCCTGGACGAGAACGGAGCGGGCCAGGGCCTCGCAGGCCGTTCTTTCACCGGCGATTCCGAACACCCCGTCGCCGGGCAAGTGGACCACCGCGGGTACCTGGCGGAGGACGGGGTGGTCGTCCGCCGGCTCGGCGGCGTCGGCCGGCGGGGGGCGGCCCTCGACCGAGATCAGGGCTGGCAGGTCCGCCAGTCCCGCCCGCACCTGCAGGAAGTCGTCATCGGTGCGACGCCGTTCCCAGAGCGTCGAGCCGGGCCCGGCGGCGACCGCGCCGAGGGCGGCCGGATCCGGGAAGGCCCGACGCCGCTCGGCGGTCTCGGCCGCCGTCGCCGCGGCCAGGTCGTGTTCGGCCCGCTCGACGGCGTGGCGGTAGACCCGGGAGCGTTCCTTGTGGGTCTTGGCGCCACCCCGCCGCTGGGTCACGAAGTTGGAGACGGCGACGACCGGCCCGAGGAGGGTGAACAGCAGGAACGTCGGGTTGTGCAGGGCCCAGGCCATGACCACGCCCAGGATCACCGGGGCGATGGATGCCATCAGGGGAAAATTGACCCCGGGGCGCAAGGGCGCCAGCCCCGGGAACCGGACCGTCACCGGCCCAGCCCCGGTCAGCATGCGGGGCGGCCGGTTGAACAGCAGACCGCCCTCGCCGTCGGGCTTCACCACGGCCCGGTCCTCGCCGGGGTCGCTCCAACTCAGGACCGAGTCCCCGATCTGCAGGAGCGAGCCCGGCGCCAGGGCCGCCTCGGTGACCGTGGTCCCGTCGAGTTGCAGCCCGTGGGCGGAGCCGTCGTCGCGGACGGTGACGCCGCCCGGCGCGACCGCCAGCCCGGCATGGTGGCGCGATACCCGGCGATCGTGGACCAGGTTGATCGCGGCGTCGTCCGCCCGGCCGATGCGGTACTGGCCGACCGGCAAAGGCCAGCGGCTGCCGGCGTGCGGGCCGGCGACGGCGCGCAGCTCGCCGGCGGGTTGGGCCCGGTCGCCGTTGGCCGGCGGCGGCCGGCGGGCCAGAGTGGCGCCGTCGCGGATCTCGAGGCCGATGGGGTTGCCGGGGGCCAGGAGCCGGTCGCCCTCCCACCAGGGCTGGTGTTCCCCGTCTTCTTCGAGGACGGCGGTGAGCGCCTCTACCGACGCGTCGGGTTCGGCCTCGAGCCACAGATCCCGGCGCTGCCTCCGCCAGTCGTCGATGATGGTGAAGAAGATCCGCACGGAGTCTCCCGTCCAGCCGCGACTGGCAATCTACGCGCCACGGGACGAACGGGATCCTCAGCGGGCGCGAGAGGGTGGCCGGGCCAGGGCGGCCTCGATGACCGCCACGATGTCGTTGCCGTACAGGGCGGCGGCTTTGCCCCCGAACTGCACCACCGACATGAGCAGCGACAGCATGATGGCCACCACGCCGTTGGCGATGGACACCGGGTCGATGTCCGACCGGATGGAACCGTTGAACTGCTCGGCGCGGAGCCGTTCGGCGCAGGTCTTGCGCAGCTCCTCCAGGGCCGGGATCTCCAGCACCCGGTCGGTCACTTCCGGTTCGAGCCCGGCTAGCAAGCGGCGGGCCAGAGGATGCCGGTCGAGGGCTTCGATGAGGGTCACCGCCAGCAACTGCCGCCAGTCGGCGACGTTGGCGGCGGTGGCGGTGTTGGACAAACCCTCGTGGATGACCCCGGCCGCGTCCTCGTCGACTGCCGCCAGGAACAGGGCCTCCTTACTGGGGAAGTAGGCGTACGGGACGGTGCCGCCGACCGCGGCATCGCGGGCGATGTCAGCCACCGACGCCGAGCGGTAGCCCTCGCGGCCGAACCGGGTGATAGCGGCTGTCAGGATGGCCTGCCGGGTCTGGGCGCCCTTGGTGGGCGTCCGCGCGGCGGCGAGTCGAGTGTCGGTCTTGGTGGCCATCAGTGACAAGTGTAACAAAATTGAGGACTTGAGTAAAATACTCTAATCCTCTAGAGTGGGCAACAGCCCCAAATCGCTGTGCCCTGCAGCGCTTAGTGCTGGGAGACGACGCCAGATGACCGAAGCCCAGTTGACCCAAACCCGAGACCCCGAGCGCAAGGTGCCGACGCGCCGCATGGCCTTCGAGGAGTCCTTCGAGGCCGTGCCCCGGCATTTCGCCGCGGACGGTGACCTGATCCTGAGCCACGTCACCGCGGCGCTGTCGTCGGTTTTCCCCGACGGGGAGGACTTCTTCGTCCGCTCGGTGCGGCGGTTCCGCGACCAGATCACCGACCCGGAGTTGAAGCGCCAGGTCAACGGCTTCATCGGCCAGGAGGCCATGCACGGGCGGGAGCACCGAGCATTCAACGACCACCTGTCGCAGCTGGGCTACCCGGCCAAGGGGGTCGAACGGTTCGTCAAGCGAGCCTTGGGACTGCGCGAGCGGGTCCTGTCGGACAAGTCCAACCTGGCCGTGACCGCCGCCCTCGAGCACTTCACCGCCACCCTGGCCGAACTGGTGCTCACCAGCGAGGAGACCCGGCGGCAGTTCGGCGACCAGGCCGTGCAGGACCTCTTCGTGTGGCACGCCTTGGAGGAGTCCGAGCACAAGGCCGTCGCCTTCGACGTGTACCAGGCGGTCGGCGGCACCGAGCGCATGCGGGTATGGACGATGAACGTCTTCCGTTTCGGCTTCGTCGCCGTCATGTCGACCTTCGTGACCGTGTCGTTGCTCGGCGACCGGGACACCTACCGGCCTCCTCTCCTGTGGCGCAGCTGGCGCACGGTGCGCCGCTCGCCCTTCCTGAGCCCGGAGCTGTGGCGACAGCTCAAGGACTACAACCGTCCCGACTTCCACCCCGACGACAGCGACACCACCGAACTGGTCGAACGCTGGCGGGTCGCCCTGTTCGGGGAGCACGGCACCCTCAACGACAAGCTCGCCACGTCAGCGGCGTGAGCGGCGCGAGCGGCGGGCGCCCCGTGACGGAGCACCTGGATGTGCTGATCATCGGGGCCGGCCTGTCCGGCGTGGGGGCCGGCTTCTACCTGCAGACCGAGTGCCCGTGGGGCTCCTACGCCATTTTCGAGGCCCGGGACGCCATCGGCGGCACGTGGGACCTGTTCCGATACCCCGGGATCCGGTCGGACTCCGACATGTTCACGTTGGGCTACTCGTTTCGCCCGTGGGACGGGGAGAAGTCCATCGCAGACGGCGGCTCGATCCTGCAGTACATCCGGGACACCGCGGTGGACGCCGGCGTCGACAAGCACATCCGGTTCAACCACCGGATCGTCCGGGCCGCCTGGTGCAGCGACGACGCCAGCTGGCACGTGACCGCCCAACGGACCGACACCGGCGAGACGGTCGAAGTCCAGTGCAGCTTCATTTTCTCGTGCAGCGGCTACTACCGCTACGACCACGGCTACCTGCCGGACTTCGCGGGCATGGACCGCTTCCGCGGCCGCATGGTGCATCCCCAGGCCTGGCCGGAGGACCTCGACTGCGCCGGCAAGCGGGTGGTGGTGATCGGCAGCGGCGCCACCGCGGTCACCCTCATCCCCGCCATCGCCGCGACCGCGGCCCATGTGACCATGGTGCAACGCTCGCCCACCTATATCGCCTCCCTGCCCGCGAGGGACCCGGTGGCAGACGTCCTGCGCCAGGTGCTCCCACGCGGCGCGTCAGGACCGGCCATCCGCTGGTTCAAGGCCCTGAGCACCCAGGCCTTCTACCAGCTCAGCCAGCGCCGCCCCGAGCTCGTCAAGCGGATGATCCGCAAGCAGCTCGAGCGGCAGCTCCCGGCCGGCTACGACATCGACACCCACTTCACCCCCCGGTACAACCCCTGGGACCAGCGCTTCTGCGTGGTGCCCGACGGCGACCTGTTCGCGGCGATCAAGGCGGGCACGGCCTCGGTGGTCACCGATCACATCGACACGTTCACGGAGACGGGGCTGCGGCTGGAGTCCGGCACCGAGCTGGAAGCCGACATCATCATCACTGCCACCGGACTCGAGCTCCTCTTCCTCGGCGGCGTGGAGCTCGCCGTCGACGGCAAGGCGGTCAATATCGCCAGCAAGCTCACCTACAAGGGCATGATGCTCGAAGGCGTGCCGAATCTGGCCGTCGCCGTCGGCTACACGAACGCCTCGTGGACCCTCAAGTGCGACCTCACCTGCGACTACGTGTGCCGCTTGCTCAATCACATGCGGGCCGCGGACGTGCGCCAGTGCACCCCGGTCAATCGCGACGCCACGGTGATCCCGAGCCCGCTCCTCAGTCTCTCCTCCGGCTACGTCCAGCGGTCCGCGGATCGGTTCCCGAAGCAGGGCTCCAAATTTCCGTGGCAGGTCCACCAGAGCTACCTGCGGGACTACCGGGCCCTGAAGATGAGCGGCCTCGAGGACGCGGCCATGGAGTTCGCCAACCCGGTCGCCTCGTAACCCGCGGTAAGTTTTCGGGCCCGTGCCGGGTCTCCTTTTTGGAAAAAGAGTACGACGCTTGCGTAACGGGCGGCCTCGTTGAGCTCCGGTCCGGACGCGACGCCGGCCGGGTACCTCGCCGGCCGCGGTATCGCGGACATCACCGGGGAATCGGCGGGGTGCGGCATGCTGGGCTACGGCAAGGCGTCCCAGCGCACGGCGGGGATCCACACCCGGCTGCGGTCGCGAGCATTCGTCATCGTGGATCGGGTCACGTCGGCCCGGGTGCTGCTGTCCATCAACGAGCTCCCCATGATCTTCGACAGCGTCCACCGTGAGGTGCTGCGCCGGTTGGGCGACCGCTTCGGGGGTCTGTACCACGAGCAGAACGTGATGCTCACGGCCACCCACACCCATTGCGGGCCGGGCGGCTACTCCTACTACCGGCTGTACAACTCCAACACGGGCGGCTTCCGTCCGCTGACGTTCGCCGCCATCGTGGACGGCATCGTGGAGGCCGCAGCGCGCGCCCACGCCGACCTGGCGCCGGCGGCTTTGACCCTGGGTCATGCCGAGCTGCGCGACGCCAGCATCAACCGCTCCCGGGTGGCGTTCGACCGCAATCCGGAGGCGGACCGGGCCTTCTTCCCCGACGCCCTCGACCCGCAGACGACGGCGGTGGGGATCTGGCGCCACGGGGAGTTGGTCGGCGCGGTCAACTGGTTTGCCACCCACGGGACCAGCATGACCAACCGCAACCGGTTGATCAGCTCCGACAACAAGGGCTACGCCGCCTATCACTCGGAGCGGTTGGTCCGGGGCGTGGACTACCTGGCAGAGGAGCCGCCGTCTTTCATCGGGGCTTTCGCCCAGACGAACGCCGGCGACATGACACCGAACCTCAATCTCCGCCCCGGCAGTGGGCCCACCGAGGATCAGTTCGAGAACACCCGGATCATCGGTGAGCGACAGGCGGAGGCGGCCGCGGTCGCGTTAGGGGTCGGGGGTCCTTTCGCGGGCCCGGTCGACGCCCGGCTGACCTATGTCGATCTAGCCCGGGTCACGGTCGGTGGGGTGTTCACCGGCGACGGGCGGACGCACCGGACCAGCGATGGGTTCGGCGGGGCGGCGGCCCTGGCCGGGACCGACGAAGGACCCGCCTTCCGGCTCTTCCGCCAAGGTCGCAACCCGGCGGTCGACTGGTTGTCCCGCCAGGTGTGGTACCGGCTCTCGCCCCGAGTTCGTGACGCGCAGGCCCCCAAGGGCCTGGTCGTGCCGGGCGGCTGGCTCAACCGGTTGGTGCCCCTGGCCCAAGAACGAGTGCCGGTGCAGCTGATCCGCCTCGGCGGCCTGTACCTCATCGGCATCCCCGCCGAGGCGACCATCGTCGCCGGACTGCGTCTGCGCCGCACCGTCGCCGCCATCGTGGGCGCCGACGTCCGCGACGTCCTCGTCGCCGGCTACGCCAACACCTACGCGCACTACGTGACCACGCCCGAGGAGTACGACGCCCAACGCTACGAGGGCGGTAGCACCCTCTTCGGGCGGTGGGAGTTGCCCGCCTTGCAGCAGACGGTGGCCGGCCTGGCCACGGCCATGCGCGACGGCCGGCCGTCCGAGCGGGGGGACGTGCCGCCGGTGCTGTCGGCGCCGCGGGCCGCCCGGACCCGGGCTGCCGGTGGTGATCGCCCGCCGGGCGGTCGCCGCCTCGGAGACGTCCTGGTCGGCCCCTGGCCGTCCTACCGGTCGGGCGACGTGGTGCGGGTGGTCTTCGCCGGCGCCCACCCCGGCAACGACGTCCGGAGGGGGCGCAGCTTCCTCGAGGTCCAGCGGGCCGCGGGGGACGACGGGCCCTGGCTGCGAGTCGCCGACGACGGGGACTGGTCGACCAAGCTGCGCTGCTCGCGCGCCGGGCGGGCCACCTCGGAGATCGTCATCACCTGGGCCATTCCGGCGCAGGCGCCGGCCGGCCGGTACCGCATCTGCTACCACGGGGATGCCCGCGACGGCGCCGGCGGGTTGCGGCCCGTCGAGGGCGTCACCTCCGAGTTCATGCTGTGGTAGCCGGGGGGCGGGGGGTCAGCCGCGGCCGTGCACGTAGCGGGCCCACCACGGGCTGATGTCGATCCCTGACCAGGCGTTGAGGTGGGC
>DASXZS010000277.1:0-2602 GCA_036501785.1 Acidimicrobiales bacterium
CGTCGATCGGTGGGGTTCACGGGCCGTTGGTATTGATGTTGTTGGCGGACGAGACGACCTTGGCCACGATGATCCCCACCGCGGTCAGCGCCAGCGCAGCCAAGAGGGCGGTGACGATGACGGCTTCGGTGGAGTAGGCGGCGTCGGGATCGGCTCGCAGCGCCTGCCATCGACCGTGCAGCACGGTGAACAGGTGGCGGATGACGATCAGCTCGGGGAGCACGGCGCTTGTCCTTTCATTGGTTGGTCCTTCCTTTCTCTGCTGGGCTTCAGAGCCCGGTGAGCACTTTCTCCACGGCCGGGAACCCCAGAAAGAAGAGGAACCCGGCGAAGAGCAGCACGACGGGGAGGCTCATGCGTTCGGTGGCGGCCTGGTCGGCGGTCTCGGCTTCGGCTAGCTCATGGGTCCGCAGCGACGCCGCCTTGGCCGCCAGCGAGGCCCGGACTTTGGCGCCTTCGGTGCCGGCCAGGGCCACCGACGCGGCCAGCTCGGACAGTTCGCCCACCCCGAGTTCCTGTCCGAGTCGGCCGAGGGCGGCCCAGGGGGTTTGGCGGGCCAGGCGGGCTTGGTCCAAGGTTCGGCGCAGGTAGGCGAACGCCCATCCGGAGCCGACCCCCGCCGCGTCGGAGAGTGCCGTCTCGACCCCGCCGCCCCCGGCCAGGGCGACCACGACGAGATCGAGAAAGCTGGACAGGGCGTGGCGGAAGTCCCGGCGGCGTCGGGCGGCGTCGGCGCGGATGCCGAGGTCGGGGGCGACGAACCCGACGACGGCGAAGATGAGCGACGCCCACAGCGGCACCACGAGCGGCAGGTGGGCGCCACCGAGGAGGAGCAGGGCGGCGATGGCCGGGACGAAGAGCAGGCCGACGAGGGCCAGGGTGACCTTCTCGGCCAGGTGCCGTTCGGGGCTGCGACCGAGCATGGCGAGGTCGCGGCGGACTCCAGTGGGGATGAGCCAGTTGGCCCCGGCTCGATTGAGGGCGTCGGCCGCGGGCCGACCTACCCGGGCGGCGAGGCCGCCTTCGCTCTCTGGTGTGAGGACGGGGGCGGGCTCGGGGAGTCGGCGCAGCTGGGCCAGCGCTTGGGCCAGGGACGGTCGGGGCGGGTAGAGGCCGCGGACGATCAGCCACAGGCCGCCGCCGAACCCCGCCCCACAGACCAGGGCGCCGATCATGGCGCCATCCCCGAGGTGCGCTCGGGAGTCGTGAGCCCCGGGCTTTCGTTGAGGAACCGCTCGACGCTGGCCGGGCGGGTCATGCGCGAGAGCCAGACGAACGCAATGGCGAAGACCCCGCCGACCAAGAGCAGGACGAGCTGGCCGACGGCGGTGTCGTAGGGGGCGAGGTAGCCGCGGTTGAACAGGGCCAGGCCCAACACGAGGGTGCCGGTGGCGCCCACGATGACCTTGACCGAGGTGCGGGTCCGTGCCCGGCCGGCCTCGACCCGCAGCCGCATGGTGGCCTGGTCCCGGGCCGCGGCGGCCAGCGAGCCCAGCAGCTCTCCCAGTCGTTGGGCCTGGTGCTCGGCCGCCAAAATCAGCGCGGCGACCACCAGGTCACAGGTCGGGTCGGCCACCTCGTCGGCGAAGGCTCGCAGTGCCGGGGCGAGGCGTTCGCCTTCCAGGCGGATGGCCAGGGTGGCGACCTCAGCTCGGATCGAGAGGGGGGCGAGGGGGGCGGTGGCGACGATGGCCTGTTCCAGGCCGGCCGAGCCGGCCATGGTGTCGCGCAGCATCTCCGCCCACCCGGCGATCGCCTCGATGCGCCCCACGGCCACGCTGTGCCGCTTGGCGCCGCCCAATAGGCCCGGTGCGCCCCAGCCGGCCAGGCCGGCCAGCACGGCGCCTACGGGCCAACCGGTGGCAGCCCCCACCACGACGGCGGCGCCGACGGCCAGGCCGACGCGCAGGTTGGCCCGTTCGATCTTGCGCCGGTCGGGCCGGCGAGTCGGGCGGGGCACCTCGACGCCGCGCCAACCGCAGATGGCCAGGACCAGACCGAGACCGACCCCGGCCCCGCACAGGGCCGCCAAGACGCTCACGTCTCCCACCAACCCTGCGGACGCTCCAGCAGGCCGGGGTCGAAGCCGACCGCGGCGAGCTGGTCGAGGGTGTCGTTGCGGACCGGCGCGCCGGGGACGGCCCGACCATCGGGGCCGGGGCGAAAAATCTCGTTGGAGACCACCATCGGCCCCTCGGCGTCGACGACCTCGCGGACTGAGGCGACGTAGCGGCGTTCGCCGTCTTGGGCCAGGTAGATCACGAAGTGGATGGCGTTGGCCACTAGGAGGTTGGTGGCCTCCAGCGGCAGACGTTCGGGTGCCTGCACCGCGTAGGTGGCCAGCTTGGAGAACGCGCCGCGAGACGACGAGGCGTGGAGGGTGGCCATCGACCCGTCGGTCCCTTGGCTCATGGCATTGAGCAGCGCCAACACTTCTTCGCCTCGAGCCTCGCCCACGATGACCCGGTCGGGGCTCATGCGCAGCGCCCAGCGGACCAGCTCGGCCAGGCTGACCCCGCCCTCGCCCTCCAGGTTCGGCTCCCGGGCCTCCAACGCCACCACGTCGGGGTGGAGGTCACCGAAGCGGTCGAGGCCCAACTCG